>DATBMM010000165.1:0-21852 GCA_036554825.1 Candidatus Limnocylindrales bacterium | reverse complement strand
CAGCGGCCGCCGGCCTATTCGGCGATCAAGCTTGGGGGACGGCGGGCGTATGCCCTCGCACGGGCCGGTGAGACCCCGGAGCTCGCGGAGCGCGAGGTGACCATCGACTCCCTGACGCTCGTGTCGTGGGACGAGGCAGATCCCGATCGCCCGATCGCGATCGTCGATGTCGTCTGTTCCGCCGGCACGTACGTGCGGGCCCTGGCGCGCGACCTCGGCGCTGCCGTCGGGGATGCGGCCTACCTCGGTGCGCTGCGGCGGACCGCGGCGGGGCCATTCTCGGAGGCAGCGGCCGTCTCGCTCGACGCCGTGCGTGCCGCTGCCGCGGGTGGTCCGGACGGGCTACGGGCACTCATCCGCCCCATCGACGAGGGACTCGACCGCTTCCCATCGGTCGCCCTCGATGAACGCGAGGTCGACGCCGTCGCCCACGGGCAGTTCGTGAAGCCTGCTTCCGGCATCCCTGCACCGGCCGATCATTACCGGCTTCGCGGCCCCGACGGGACCCTCGTCGCGATCGGCGTGCCCGTCGGTGGCGGCCGACTCGCCCCGGACAAGGTCCTGGTGGCGGCCGGGCCGATGCCTTCGACGGTCGCGACCTGATGGACGTCGTCTCCGGGGTCGATAGCCTGCGACCCGAGCACGGTCCCGTGTTCACGGTGATCGGCGTCTTCGACGGGCTGCATCGGGGCCACCAGTTCCTGCTCGATCATCTCGTTCGTGAGGCTCACGCGCGGGGTGCGCGACCGTCCGTGATCACGTTCGATCACCATCCCGATGAGGTCCTGACCGGCACCGCGCCGCCGCTCCTGCTCCATCCGGAGGAACGTCTGGAACGCCTGGCATCCGCCGGCGTCGAGGTGACCGTCGTGCAGCCGTTCGACGAGGTCGTCCGCCACACCACGTACGAAGACTTCCTCGGCACGATCCGGCGAGGGAGCGGGCTGGCAGGCGTGCTGATGACGCCCGACGCGGCCTTCGGTTACCAGCGGCAGGGGACCCCGGAGGCGGTTCGCGCGCTCGGGGGGCGCGACGGCTTCGACGTCGTCGTGGTCGAGCCGTTCACGGTCGACGGAACAGCCGTCAAGAGCACCGACATCCGGGCGGCGATCGAGTCGGGCGACCTTGAGCATGCACGCCGGTTGCTGGGCCGCCCTGTCGGCCTCCGTGGGACGGCGCGCGACGGCACGGTCACCTTCGACTGGCCGATGGCGCTGCCACGAGCCGGGGTCTACCGCTGCCGCATCGATGGACGGGAGACCTCGGTCGCGATCAGCGGTGCTACCGTGCGAATCCCCGATGGGATCGACGACGGGCCTGTGCGACTGGAGTTCACCACGTGACCGACCCTCGCTGGCATCTCGCCCAACTCAATGTCGGCAGGTTGCTCGCACCGCTCGATTCGCCGGCCATCGAGGGCTTCCGGGCCCAGCTCGATCCCGTCAACGCGCTCGCGGATGCCGATCCGGGGCTGGTCTGGCGGCTGCAGACCGAGAGCGGCAACGCGACCTCGATCCGTCCGACGGAGGACGATCTGTTCCTGATCAACATGAGCGTCTGGACGTCGCTCGAGGCGCTTCGCGCGTTCACCTACACCACCGCGCACGTGCAGGTCTTGCGCCAGCGCCGATCGTGGTTCGAGCAGCTGGCCGAATCGCACCTCGTCCTGTGGTGGGTGCCCGCCGGGCACCTGCCGACGGTCGAAGAGGCGATGGACCGGCTGGCGCGACTCCGGCGGGATGGCCCGAGCCCCGCGGCCTTCACGTTCCGGGCGCCGTTCGAGCCCGGATCGATGGGTCCGGGCGTATCGGTCGTGGACGCCGAGTTCTGCTGGCCGGAGCTGGCGGCGTCCTGACGGTCTACAGGCCGGGCTGCCAGAGCGGCTCCGCGACGCCGCGGTCGCGGTTCTCGAAGCGCGCCATCACGAAGAGCGCGTCCGACAGGCGGTTCAGGTAGGGGAGGACCAGCTCCCCGATCGCCTCCTCCCTGGCGAGGGTGATGGTCTCCCGCTCGGCGCGGCGGCAGATGGTCCGGGCCAGGTGCAGCTGGGCCGCGCCCGGCGAGCCACCCGGCAGCAGGAAGTTGGTGAGCGGTCCGACCTGCTCGTTGAGGTCGTCGATGAGCGCTTCGAGTCGCTCGACGTGGTGCGGCTGGACGGTCGGGATCCGGGCGCGCCGATCGTCATCGCTCGGCCAGCACAGGTCAGAGCCGAGGTCGAACAGCTCGTTCTGGATGGTGCCGAGCTCCGATACCAGCCGATCCGTGAGACCCAGGGCCAGCGCCACGCCGATGGCGGAGTTCAGCTCGTCGACCGTGCCGTATGCGCGGACCCTGGCCGAGTCCTTCGGGACGCGGCGACCGCCGCCCAACCCGGTCTGACCCTCGTCGCCGGTCTTCGTGTAGATGCGCGTCAATCGCGGCATGCACGGAGCATAGACGGGCGGTGCGTGGCGAAATCCCCACCGACGCTGCCCTCGAGGCCTCCGTTCGGCACGGTCTCGCGTATGGCCCGTTCCCGCTGCCCGCTGCACGTTGAGGGCCGCTCTGCTACCATCCGCCGGTTCATAGGTAGAGGAATAAGCACAAGTTCGTGTCGGAGGACCGAGTGCCGCTCGCGCGGGAACAGAAGCAGGAGGTCATCGCCGGATACGCCACCAAGGATGGCGATACCGGCTCGCCGGAGGTCCAGGTCGCGCTCCTGACGGAGCGGATCAAGGACCTGACGGACCATCTCCGCCGCTTCCCCAAGGATAACCATTCGCGTCGCGGCCTCCTCAAGCTCGTCGGCCAGCGCCGCCGCCTTCTCGCATATCTCATGAAGAAGGACAGCGCGCGCTACCGGACCGTCATCGGACGGCTCGGACTCCGCCGCTAGCGCCATCCGGTCGCGGGCCTCGCCCGCGCCCGCCTCGGGTCCCACCACCAGGGGTCCTTGCACACCCGGCGCCAGCAGCGCAGCAGGCTGACCCGCCCGCGGGTCGTCACCTCCCACGACAAGGAGGATCGTCTCTCTTGTCTCAGATCTTCGAGACACAGTTCGGTGGTCGCACCCTGACCATCGAGACTGGCAAGCTCGCCCGCTTGGCGGGTGGGTCGGTCACCGTCCGTTTCGGTGACACCATGGTGCTCGGGACCGCGAACCGGTCGGATCCCCGTCCCGGGCTCGACTTCTTCCCGCTCACGGTCGACTTCGAGGAGCGGATGTACGCCGCGGGCAAGATCCCCGGCGGGTTCATCAAGCGCGAGGCGCGCCCGTCCGAGGCCGCCATCCTGGCGGCGCGACTGACGGACCGCCCGATCCGTCCGCTGTTCCCCGAGGGGTACAAGGACGACGTCCAGCTCGTGGTCACGGTCCTTTCGACGGACCAGGAGAACGACCCCGACGTCATCGGCACCGTCGCCGCATCGGCGGCGTTGACCATCAGTGAGATCCCGTTCCTGGGCCCGATCGGCGCAGTACGCGTCGGCCGCATCGGCGGCGAGTTCGTCGTGAACCCGACGTACAGCCAGCTCGAGGACTCGGAGCTCGACCTCGTCGTCTCCGGTACGCGTGACGCGATCATGATGGTCGAGGCCGGCGCCGATCTCCTGCCCGAGGACGTGATGGCCGAGGCCATCCTGTTCGGTCATCGCTCGATCCAGCCGCTGATCGACCTTCAGGAGGAGCTCCAGAAGGCGGTCGGCAAGGCCAAGCGCATCCCGTACATCGAGCCGTCCGCCGACTCGGTCCTCGACTTCGTGGCGGCGGTGAAGGACGGACGCGAGTTCGCCGTCGTCGACGTCGAGACGACGGGCACCGATCCCGTGATCTCCGACCTCGTCGAGATCGGCGTCGTCAAGGTCCGCGACGGGGCGATCACCGATCGCTGGTCGACGCTGGTCGACCCGGGCCGGCCGATCATCGGCAACCAGATGCACGGCCTGACCGACGCCGACGTCGCCGGGGCGCCCTCGCCTGCCGAGGCCGTACAGCAGGCGCTCGACCGCATCGGTGACGCGCTCGTGGTCGGTCACAACGTCGGATTCGACCTTGGCTTCCTCGAGACCGCGCTCCCGAGCGCCAAGCTCGAGCCCGGCCGCTATGTCGACACGCTCGTGCTCGCCCGCGAGGGCTACCCCGAGATCGGGCAGTACAAGCTCGAGGGCCTGTCGTCGTTCTTCGGGATCGACCTGAGTCAGAACCACCGTGCACTCCCCGACGCCGAGGCGACCGCCTCGCTGCTGCTGTGGTTTGCCGGCGACCTGCCCGGTCGCATCGAGGCCCTCAAGGCACAGATCGCCGAGTCGATCCGGGCCAATCGGAGCGGCGGCGACGCCAAGGGCCTGCTCGAGGCCGCGCGTCGCAGTGCCCGCGTCAGCAAGGGCCTGTTCGGGCTGGTACACAAGAAGACCGTCCGCCAGCTCGTCCTCGACGAGGGCATCCGGATGGACGGGCGTGGCGTGACCGACATCCGGCCGATCTCGGTCGATGTGGGCCTGGTGCCGCGTGCCCACGGGTCGGGACTGTTCACGCGTGGCGAGACGCAGGCGCTCTCGATCGCGACCCTCGGGTCGTCATCGGACGTGCAGCGCATCGACACGATCAGCCCGCTCACCGAGAAGCGCTACCTCCATCACTACAACATGCCGCCGTACAGCACCGGCGAGAACAAGCCGATGCGCGGTCCCGGACGGCGTGAGATCGGGCACGGCAACCTGGCCGAGCGTGCGCTGGTCCCGGTCCTCCCGGATCATGAGGACTTCCCGTACGTCATCCGCGTCGTGAGCGAGTGCGTGACGTCCAACGGATCGACCTCCATGGCGTCGACCTGCGGATCGACCCTCGCCCTCATGGACGCCGGTGTGCCGATCAAGGCACCCGTGGCCGGTGCGGCGATGGGTCTCATCTCAGAGGCCGACGGCCGCTTCGCGGTCCTGACCGACATCCTCGGCAAGGAGGATGCCTTCGGCGACATGGACTTCAAGGTGACCGGCACGCGGGACGGCATCACCGCCCTGCAGATGGACATCAAGGTCCAGGGCATCAACGAGGCGATCATCCGTGACGGCCTCAAGCAGGCCCTCGAGGCGCGACTGACCATCCTCGACAAGATGGCCGAGGTGCTGCCCGAGGCTCGTGGTGAGATGAGCGACTTCGCGCCGCGCATCATCACGATCAAGATCAACCCCGAGAAGATCCGCGACATCATCGGCAAGGGCGGCTCCATGATCCGCAAGATCCAGGAGGAGACCCAGACCGAGATCAACGTCGAGGACGACGGGACGGTCGAGATCGCGGCCGTTTCCGGCGAGAACTCGCGCAAGGCGATCCAGTGGATCGAGAGCCTGACCCGCGAGGTCGAGGTCGGCGGGCTGTATCTCGGCAAGGTCACCCGGATCATGGGCTTCGGGGCCTTCGTGGAGATCCTTCCGGGCAAGGAGGGGCTGGTCCGTATCGGCGAGCTGGCCGACTACCACGTGCCCACCGTCGAGGATGTCGTGTCCGTCGGCGACGAGGTGATGGTGGTCGTGACCGAGATCGATCGGCAGGGCCGCGTCAACCTGTCGCGCAAGGCCGCGATGCAGCGTCACCTCGCGAAAGAACCGGTCGGCAGCTGACCCACGTCACCGGATCGAGCATCCATAGCGGGTGAGCTGGCCGCTTCCCCGGATCTGGCTTGCGGCGCTCGCCCTGGGCGCCGCAGCCGCAGTGCTCGCCACTCTGTTCGGCGTGCTCGGGGTCTTCTTCGTGCTGTTCATCATCCCGGGAATGAGCCGTGGGACGTGGCTCACGGCGATGTCGGGCGCGCTCGTGGGGTTCGGCGCGGTCTGGCTCGGCGCGCTGCTGCGCGCGAGCGCCTCGGGCGGGAGCCTCAGCGATGCGACGATCTGGCTTCTCGTCGGGATCGTACCGCTCGCCCTCGGAGTGACCTTCGGACTGCTCGCGATCGCCTCGGCGCAGCACGAGGGGACCTGAACCGGCGGTCGGGCCGCCCAGGACCCGCTGCTATACTCCCGCCGTGCCCGACCTGATCAAGACCACAGCGGAGCCATGCCCAACGTGACGAGCAAACCCCTCTCGGTCGCGGTCGTCGGCGCCACCGGGGTCGTCGGCAGCACGATGATCCGGATGCTGCTCGAGCGCGAGTTCCCGTACGCCGAGCTGCGCCTGCTGGCGAGCGCCCGGAGTGCCGGCAAGGAGCTGGATGTGGCCGGCACGCGCTACCCGGTCTCGGAGGCGACGCCCGACGCGTTCGACGGCGTCGACATCGCGCTGTTCAGCGCGGGCGGCGACACGTCCAAGGCGCTCGCGCCCGAGGCGGCCCGACGAGGGGCGACCGTCATCGACAACTCCAGCGCGTGGCGGATGGACCCGACCGTCCCGCTCGTGGTCAGCCAGGTCAACCCGGACGACCTTGCGTGGCACGAGGGGATCATCGCCAACCCGAACTGCTCGACGATGCAGCTCGTCCCGGTCCTGATGGCGCTGCGCGATGCCGTGGGCCTCGAGCGCGTGGTCGTCGACACCTACCAGGCGGTGTCCGGCACCGGCGGCAAGGCCATCACCGAGCTGCAGGCGCAGATCGACGCCCATGTCGCCGGCGCCCCCATCGCTGCCGCGGTGTATCCGCACCAGATCGCCTTCAACGCCCTTCCGCAGGTCGACGTCTTCCTCGACAACGGCTACACGAAGGAGGAGTGGAAGGTCGTCACCGAGAGCCGCAAGATCCTGCATCTCCCGGACCTGCGCATCTCCAGCACGGCCGTCCGCGTGCCCGTCTTCGTCGCCCATTCCGAGGCGGTCCACGTCGAGACCGTCGACCCGATCACCCCAGAGCGCGCCCGGACGCTCTTCGCGGCGGTACCCGGAGTGGTGGTGCAGGACGATCCCTCGACCTCGACCTATCCGTTGGCCACGCAGGCCGCAGGCAGCGACGAGATCTACGTCGGCCGGGTGCGCCAGGACCCGTCGGTCGACGGTGGACGAGGTCTCGCGTTCTGGGTCGTGAGCGACAACCTGCGCAAGGGCGCGGCCACGAATGCCGTCGAGCTGGCCGAGATCTTGGTCGAGCGCGGGTGGGTCAAGGCCGCCGCGACACGGGACGCGGCCGGATCCCCGGCGTGACCGACGCCGAGCGCCGCGCGGCGCTCGAGGCGATCGCGGCGGAGGTTCGCGATTGCACCCGCTGCCGACTCCACGCGACGCGGACCCAGGCCGTCCCGGGCGAGGGCGACCCGTCGACGGAGGTGATGTTCGTGGGCGAGGGTCCGGGGCAGAACGAGGATCGGCTGGGCCGGCCGTTCGTCGGTCGCGCCGGGGACCTGCTCGTGAAGCTGCTGGCCCACATCGGCTGGACGCGGGAGGACGTGTTCATCACGAACATCGTCAAGTGCCGCCCGCCGGGCAACCGCGATCCGGCGCCGGACGAGGTCGCCGCGTGTGCGCCGTACCTCCGGCGGCAGCTCGAAGTCCTCGATCCGGCCGTGGTCGTGACCCTCGGCCGCCACTCGATGAGTCGGTTCATGCCTGGCGTCCGGATCTCGGCGGCCCACGGCACCACGCGTCCGGCCGATCCGGCGACCGGTGCCCGGGACACGACGGTGTTCGCCATGTACCATCCGGCCGCCGCGCTTCGGACTCCCTCGATCGAGCGTGAGTCCTATGCGGACGTCGCCCGGATCCCGAGCGTCCTCATCGATGCCCGCGAGCGCCGTCGCGCGGACCGCCGCGCCGCGCGGGAAGCCGCCCTGGCGGCCATGGCGCCGGTCGGAGCGACGGCGCCGATCGGGCCGGGCCGCGTGCCGGGCGAGCCCGAGGCCGACACCGATCAACTCACCATCTTCTGACCATCAAGGACCACATGACCATCGACCAGGACACGCCGCTCCGCATCATCCCGCTCGGCGGGGTGGGGGAGATCGGCAAGAACATGTACGTGTTCGAGTACGGCGACGACATCGTCGTGATCGACTGCGGGCTCATGTTCCCGGACGAGGAGATGTTCGGCATCGACCTCGTCATCCCCGACGTCAGCTACATCAAGGAGCACCGCGCCAAGGTGCGGGCGTTCCTCATCACCCATGCCCACGAGGACCACGTCGGCGCGCTGCCGTACGTGCTCCCGGAGTTCCCGGGCGTACCGGTCTACGCCAGCACGCTGGCCCGCGGCCTGCTCAGCGTCAAGGTCAAGGAGCACAAGCTCCACGACAACCCGATGCTGGCTCTCGACCCGGGCGACGAGGTCGAGATCGGCCCGTTCACGGTCATCCCGTTCCGCGTCGGCCACTCGATCCCGGACGCGATGGGCATCGCCCTGCGGACACCGGTCGGCACCATCGTCCACACGGGCGACTTCAAGTTCGACCACACGCCGGTCGACGGCAAGCTCTCCGACTTCGCCACGCTGGCCCGGCTGGGCGCCGAGGGCGTGGCCTGCCTCCTGTCCGACTCGACCCGCGCCGAGAACCCCGGCTACACGCCGTCGGAGCGGACCGTCGGCGAGGCCTTCCGCGAGATCATGGAGCCGCTCGATGGCCGGGTCATCGTCGCGACCTTCGCGAGCAACATCGCCCGGATCCAGCAGGTGCTCGACGCGTCGGTCGAGATGGATCGGGACGTGTCGGTCATCGGCCGGTCGATGGAGCAGAACTTCCGGATCGCCACCGACCTCGGCTACCTGACCTACGAGCCGTCGCGCATCGTCGCCAAGGACAAGATCAAGGACCACGAGGACGGCAGGCTCGTCATCGCCACGACCGGCGCCCAGGGCGAGCCGATGGCGGGCCTCGCGCGCATGGCGAACCGCGACCACCGGTTCGTCGAGATCCAGCCCGGGGATACCGTCATCGTCAGCGCCAGCCCCATCCCCGGCAACGAGGAGTACGTCTCCCGGACCATCGACAACCTGTTCAAGGCCGGCGCGAACGTGTACTACCACACCATCAAGCGCGCGCACGTCTCCGGACACGCCAGCCAGGAGGAGCTGAAGCTGATGCTCGGCCTCACCAAGCCGAAGCACTTCATCCCGGTGCACGGCGAGTTCCGGATGCAGGTCCAGCACGGCCGCCTCGCCATCGAGACGGGCGTCGATCCGTCAAACGTGTTCATCATCGAGAACGGCACGCCGATCGAGCTGTTCGCGGACGGCTCCGCGCGACGCGGCAGCCCAGTCACCGCCGGCTACGTGTTCGTCGATGGGCTGTCCGTCGGCGACGTCGGCGAGATCGTGCTGCGTGACCGTCGCTCGCTGGCGAACGACGGCATCTTCATGATCGTGGTCACGGTCGACAAGCAGACGGGGTCGGTCGTGGGACGGCCCGAGATCGTGACGCGTGGTTTCGTCCACCTCAACGAGCAGGACCCGCGAGTCGACGAGGTCGCCCAGCGGGTGATCGCGGCGATCGACACGCCAGGCGACCACATCAGCGAGATCGGCCTGCTGAAGAGCCAGATCAAGGACGCGGTCTCGACCTTCCTGTACGAGCAGACCAAGCGGCGGCCCATGGTCTTCCCGGTCGTGGTCGAGGTCTAGCCATGGCCAAGGCTCGTCGATCCAGCCCGCGGTCCGGCGGGCGCGCGCCCCGCCGGCCGGCACGCAGCCGCCTGTCGCGGGATCTGGCGCGCGTGTTCACGCCGGAAGTCGTCCGGTCGGTCGTCGGCACGGCGATGATGGCCCTCGGCGCGATCACGCTGATCGCGCTGATCCTGCCCGGTGAGGGCGCCCTGACCGACTGGTGGCGCGACTCGATCGCACCCTGGTTCGAGACGGGGCGCTGGCTGCTGCCGTTCCTCCTGCTGGGCGGCGGGTGGTATGTCGCCGGCGGGCCGGGCCGGGCCCCGGGTTCGGGCTGGGGGATGACGCTGGCTGGCCTCTCCCTTGCCTACGTCGCCGCCCTGGGGGCGTTCGAGGTGCTCAAGATCGACCTGTTCGAGGTCGAGCGCGGTGGTGGACGGATCGGCCGGTTCCTGGCCGGCACCATGGAACCGCTCCTGACCGGGCCGGGCACGTTCGTCCTGTTGGCCGCCATCGCCGGGCTCGGCCTGATGCTGGCCTTCAATCTGCAGCTGCGCGAGCTGATCGCCCCGCTCAGCGGCACGGCCCGCTGGGTCGGCACGACGACCGCGCAGTCGATGCGTCGCGCTGCCGAGGCGCGGCCGGAGAAGCCCGGGTCCGACGCTCGGAGCAGGCCGGCCCCGGCACCGAAGGCACCCGTCGCCGTGCCCATGGCGACGCAGGATGAACTCGCCGCGGCACGGAGCATCCTCGATGAGCCGGCTCCGCGATCGAATCAATCGCCGGTCAGCCAGACGGTCTGGACCGGACCGCTCGACGGCGGCACCGGCGGCGTGCCGGCGCGCCTGTCACGCGGGTCGGACAACGGTCACGGCGATGGCAACGGCACGGGCCGCGTGGCCACGGCGCTGGCGACCGAGGTGCCGACCGCGCTGGAATCACTGAACGCGATCGACTGGGTCCTGCCGGGCGTGGACATCCTCGAGCCACGCGCGGCCGGTCGGGTCGGCGCCGGCGTCGATCACGAGTCCAACAAGCGACGGATCGAGGAGAAGCTGCTGAGCTTCTCGATCCCGGCCAAGGTCGTGGCCGTCAACTCGGGACCCGTCGTGACCCAGTACGAGGTCCGACCGGAGCACCACGTGAAGGTCTCGCGCATCGAGGCGCTGGCCGACGACCTGGCGATGGCCCTGGCCGCCCGGTCGATCCGCATCGAGGCGCCGATCCCCGGCAAGGACGTCGTCGGCATCGAGATCCCGAACTCGACGAGCGAGGTGGTCGGCTTCAAGCCGCTCATCGAGGAGAGCGCGATGCTGGGCGCCACGAGCCCGCTGACGTTCGCTCTCGGGCGCGACGTGTCGGGCAAGGCCTACGCGGTCGATCTCGCCAAGATGCCGCACCTCCTGATCGCGGGCGCGACCGGCTCGGGCAAGAGCGTGTGCGTCAACGCCCTGATCACGAGCCTGTTGATGCGCGCTCGCCCGGACGAGGTACGCCTCATCCTGGTCGACCTCAAGCGGGTCGAGCTCGCGCCGTACAACGGCCTGCCGCACCTCCTCCAGCACGTCATCGTCGAGCCGGGCGAGGCCAAGGCGGTGCTGAACTGGGCGGTCCGCGAGATGGAGGACCGGTACAAGCTGCTCGCCGCCCACGGTGTGCGCAACATCACCGCGTTCAACGCCCGGACCGAGGTCGACGGCGCCGACAGTGGCGATGCCGACGCCGAACGGATGCCCTTCATCGTCCTGATCATCGACGAGCTCGCCGACCTGATCATGCGCGAGGGCCGCAAGGTCGAGGACCCGGTCGTCAAGATCGCGCAGAAGGCGCGGGCGGTCGGCATCCACCTCGTCCTCGCGACGCAGCGACCGTCGGTGAACGTCGTGACGGGGCTCATCAAGGCCAACGTGCCGTCGCGCATCGCCTTCGCGATGGCGTCGAACGTCGACTCACGGACGGTGCTCGACGCGCAGGGCGCCGAGGACCTCATCGGTCGGGGCGACATGCTCTACCAGCCGGTCGACCTGCCGCGACCCGTGCGCATGCAGGGCGTGTTCGTGAGTGACATCGAGGTCGGTGCGGTGACCCGGCACTGGCTCGAGCAGAGCGGCGACCGCACGTTCTACGACGAGGGCATCCTGGCGTTCGCCGACCCGGAGGATGGCGGCGGTGGCGAGGGCGGACAGTTCGCCTGGTTGCGCAAGCTCGGCGTCGACGAGATGACCGTGCCTGCCGCGGAGCTCGTGACGACCAATCAGCGCGCCAGCACGTCGATGCTCCAGACGAAGCTCAAGCTCGGGTTCGCCCGCGCCAGCCGGGTCATGGACGAGCTGGAGCGCTACGGGATCATCGGGCCGCAGGACCCGCGCAATCCCGCCACGCCCCGCCAGATCTACGGGCCGGAGAACTGGTTCCGGACGCAGGACGACATCGATGACCCGGGGGACTGAGGGGGCCACGGGGGGTCCCTCGGGCAGGTCTGCCGGAGGCCTGCGGTATCCTTGCCGCCAACCGGTCGCTCGGGCGGCGCGAGGCCCCGTCGGCCGGCACGGACCCGAGCGCGAGCAGGACGGGACGGCCTAGTGACGACGAGGGATCAGGTCCGGCGCACGGTCGGGACGGAGCGCGACATGCGCGCGCCCGTCAGCGACTCGGCTCCCGGGCTGCCCGAACGCCTCCTCGCCGCTCGCGAACGCAAGGGCGTCGATCTGTACCGCGCGGAGCGCGACACGAAGATCCGAGCCCGCTACCTGGCGGCACTCGAACGCGGCGACTACCGCGAGCTGCCTGGCGCCGTCTACACGAAGGGCTTCCTGCGCAACTATGCGCTCTACCTGGGCCTCGACCCCGACGAGATCCTGCTCCAGTGGCGCCGGGAGCGCGGGGCGCCGGTCGAGCCCCAGCCGGTCATCGCGGTCCCGCGGCCGATCGCCGCACCGCGCCGAGGGTTGACCTTCTCGCCGAGCCTCATCGTCTTCGCGCTGCTCGTGGCGCTGGTCGCCGTCTTCATGGGCTGGCTTGGACTCCAGCTGCTGCGGTTCTCCAAACCGCCGACCATCGCCGTCACGAGCCCGGCCGTCGCGGTCCTCGAGGTCGACGAGGACGCGACCTCGTATGCCCTCGAGGGGACGACCATCCCCGGCGGCTCGGTCACCGTCAAGACGGCCGACGTCGAAGCGCGCGCCAACGCGGACTCCGGTGGGCGCTGGACGCTCACCGTGGACCTGCGGCGGGGCGAGAACCAGTTCCGCATCACCGCGACCGACCCGGCCACGGGCAAGGAGGCCGAGTCGCCGGTCGAACGCGTCATCACCGTCCCGTTCCGGGTGATCGAGGCGCCGACCCTGACGGTCGACCAGCCAGCCGACGGCGCGACCTACGAGAACGGGGCGATCCCGATCCAGGGCCGCACGACGAATGCCGGCACGGTCGTGGTGACCGCCGCGTACAGCGGTCCGGCCGCGGCGAGCGGCGGCGGCGCGACGCCGGCGCCGCCAGCACAGCCGTCGCCCGTGTCGGTCGAGGTCGCCGAGGACGGGGCGTTCAACGCGCCGCTCGAGCTGACCGCCGGCAAGTGGGCGATCACCGTCACGGCATCGAGCCCGGAGGGCAAGACCACGTCGCTGACGCGGTCGGTGACGGTCGCGTTCAAGGGCGTCAACCTCGTCGTGTCGATCGAGGGCGGTCGCGCCTGGCTGAAGGTCTGGGTCGACGGCAAGATCGACCCCAAGACCGGCTCCGCCGGGAAGGTCTTCGGCAACGGCAAGACGCTGACGTTCACAGCGAAGGAATCGATCGAGGTCCGGACCGGCTCGTCGGGCGTGACGACGTTCACCCTCAACGGGACACCGCTCGGAGCGCTGGGACGGAGCGGTATCCCCGAGACGTGGCTGTTCGCGCCACCCGACGAACCGGTATTGACGCAGCGTCGGTAGCGGGTCACCGGCCCGGCCGCATGCCGCCCCCGACCGACCAGGAGCTCCTCGACCTCGCAGGGCGGGTGGGCGCCGCCTGCCGCGAGCGGGGCGTGCGGCTCGGGACCGCCGAATCGTGCACCGGTGGGCTGGTCGCGCACATCGTCACCGAGGTCCCCGGCTCGAGCGACTACTTCAGCGGAGCCCTCGTGACGTACGCCAACGAGGCGAAGATCGCGTTGACGGCGGTGTCGAGCGAGGTCCTCGCGGCCCATGGGGCCGTGTCCGCGCAAGTCGCCAAGGCGATGGCCGACGGGGCGCGCGAGACGCTCGGCGTCGACATCGCGGTCGCCGTGACGGGCGTGGCCGGGCCGGATGGTGGGTCGGCGGCCAAGCCGGTCGGGCTGACGTACGTGGCGGTCGCCGACGCGAGCGGGGACGACGTCCGACGCTACACGTGGGACAGCGACCGGACCGGCAACAAGCGCCTCAGTGCAGCGGCCGCCCTCGAGCTCGTCCTCGAACGCCTCGGCCGAGCGCCGTGACGCGCGACGCCGCGTCGATCGGCGCGGGCTTGGCGCCAGCTCGGGAGGCTCGCCCCATCCGAGCCGGGGAGCGCATCCACGTCATCGGGGCCGCGGGGGCCGGCGCGAGCGCCGCCGCGCTGCTCGCCGTCGATGCCGGTGCGATCGTATCGGCCTGCGATGCCGGTGGACCGTCGCCCTATTCCGAGGCCGTCGAACGGGCGGGTATCACGGTCGCCATCGGTCACGACGTCGCCCACGTCGCGACGGAGCCGCGCCCCGACCGGGTCGCGGTCACCAAGGCGCTGACGGCGGTCGACCCGGATCACCCCGAGCTGCGCGCCGCGCGCGAGCGTGGGATCCCCCTCGAGGCATGGCAGCAGGTCATCGCCGACGCCGCGGTCGGCCGGACGTTGGTCGCCATCGCCGGCACGCACGGCAAGAGCACCACCGCGGGCTGGCTCGTCCACGTGCTGGTCGAAGCAGGCCTCGATCCCGCGGCATTCGTGGGCGCGCTGCAACCAGCGACTGTCACCGGAGGCGTGCCGTCGACCGCGCGGACGGGGAGGGGAGCGGCATTCGTCGTCGAGGCCGACGAGTACGCCGGGAACTTCGACGCGTACCGACCGTCGATCGCCGTGCTGACGAGCGTCGAGTGGGACCACCCCGACGTCTTCGCCGACGAGACGGCGGTCCTCGACGCCTTCGAGGCCTGGCTGGCTCGGATGCCGGCCGACGGGTGCCTCGTCGCGAACGTCGGCGATCCCAGGGTCGCGGCGCTGCTCGACCGCCCGGCGCTCGGCGGCCTCCGCATGATCCGGTACGCCCTGGAGGACGCCGCCGGGACCGTCACGGCCGGGCTGCGTGGTCGGATCACGAGCGCGGACGCCAGCGGGACGACCCTGGACATCGCCGGGCTCGAGCCGGGCGGCACCACGCTGCGGGCGAGACTGGCCACGGCCGGCCGACACAACGCCGCGAACGCCCTTGGCGTGGCGGGCGCCGCGGCGAGCCTGGGCGTCGCCCACGCGGACGTCATCCGCGGCCTCGAGTCGTTCCGTGGCGTCGGTCGCCGACTCGAACGGAAGGGCGAGGCCGGTGGCGTGGTGGTGTACGACGACTACGGCCATCACCCGACGGCGATCCGGGCGACGATCGAGGCGATCCGCCAGCGCGAGCCGGGACGGCGGATCTGGGCGGTGTACGAGCCCCTGACGTACCATCGGACGGCCGCGCTGATCGACGCGTTCGCTGCATCGCTCGCGACGGCCGACGCGGTCGCCATCGCCGACATCTGGGCCGGCCGGGATCCGGACACCACGATCGCCTCCGCTGCAGGGCTCGCGGGTGCGGTCGCCGCGGTCCGCCCCGACCTCCATGTCGCGGCCCCAGGCTCGGTCGACGCCACCGCCGAGTGGCTCGCCCGCACCGTCAGGGCGGGTGACGCGGTGCTGGTGATGGGCGGTGGCCACAGCTATCGGATCGCCACCGGGTTGCTCGAACGACTAGGCAAGGAGACGGCCAGCCGATGACCATCGACCACGCCGCGGCCTCCGACCTGCTCGACCGCTATGGTCGGGCGTGGGAGGCGTTCGACGGCGATGCATGGACCGGGCTCTTCAGCGACGACGCGGAGTACCAGGAGGATCCGTTCGAACCCGCGATGGTCGGGCACAATGCCATCCGAGCGTATCTGCTCGAGGCCGCCGAGCGGCAGCAGGACGTCGAGTTCACCGTCGAGCGCCATTGGGTATCGGCCCCGACGGTCCTTGCCGCGTGGCACGCGAGCTACGTCCGCCGCTCGGACCAGGCTCGCGTGCGGCTGGCGGGGTTCATGACGATGGAGATCGCGGACGACGGGCGGATCGCCCGGTTCCGCGAGTGGTGGCACCGACGCGAGTCGTCGGCGGCCGGTTGAACCGGAGGAGCATGCATGGCCGGCGATCTCTCGTTCGATGTCGTGAGCGATTTCGATGAGCAGGAGCTCCGCAACGCGCTGGACCAGGTCCGCCGCGAGGTCGGGCAGCGCTACGACTTCAAGGGCGTGACGGTCGACCTGTCGCAGGCAAAGGACGAGCTGATCCTCATCACCGACGACGAGCACCGTGCCGCCGCCGTCAAGGACCTCATCGAGTCCAAGGCCATCCGACGGAACCTCTCGCTCAAGATCTTCGACTGGGGCAAGGTCGAGCCGGCGGGCGGGAACAAGGTCCGCCAGCACATCAAGCTCCGGCGTGGGCTGACCGACGAGATCGCCAAGCGCCTGAGCAAGCTCATCCGCGACGAGTTCCCGAAGGTCAAGTCCCAGATCCAGGGCGACGCGATCCGCGTCTCGGGCAAGAGCAAGGACGAGCTCCAGAAGGTCATCGGCCGGCTGCGTGAGCTCGACGAGCCCGTCCCCCTGCAGTTCCAGAACTATCGCTGAGACCGCCGTATGCCAGGTTCCCGCCTCGCGCAGATCGTGATGATCATCGTCGTGGTCATCATCGTACTCGGGCTCGTGCTGTCGACCGTCGCCTACCCCCTCGCCTTCGGATGACCGACGACGTCGAAACAACGGAGCGGACGGCGTCGGTCGCCGACGCCGAGGCCACCCGGGAGGCCCCGACCGACGCTGCGCCGGCGCCGGAGCCGGAGCCTGAGCCTGATGTCGACGCCCCGTTCGAGGTGGGTGATCCGACACCGGGACTGACGGTCGCGGCCGCCGAGCCACCGGCTGCCGCCCCGCACGAGGGGCCGCGGACCGTGGGCCGGCTGATCGCGGACGCCCTTCGCGCCGCCGGCGTCCGGTACGCCTTCACGGTGCCAGGCGAGTCGTTCCTCGGCTTGTTGGACGGCCTGGCCGAGGCGGGGATCCGGGTGGTCGCGACGCGGCACGAGGGCGGGGCGGCCTTCATGGCGGAGGCGCACGGCAACCTGACCGGCCGCCCGGCGGCCTGCCTCGGCACGCGCGCGGTCGGCTCGGCGAACCTGGCGATCGGCATCCACACGGCCCGCCAGGACTCATCGCCGATGTTCGCCCTGGTCGGCCAGGTCGAGCGCCCGCACCGCGGGCACGAGGCATTCCAGGAGATCGACCAGGTGGCCACGATCGGTGGGCTGGCCAAATGGGCGGCCGAACCGAGCGACGTCGCCGAGGTACCTGTCGTCCTCACCGAGGCGCTTCGCCAGGTCGCGGCTGGACGGCCCGGACCCGTGCTGCTGTCCCTCCCCGAGGACCTGCTCGACGAGCTCGCCCCGGCCGATGCGAGGATCGCGCCGGACCGCTCGGCCGCAGCCCGCCCATCCGACGCCGACATCCGGTCCGTGGTCGAGCTGCTGGCCGGCGCCGAGCGTCCCGTCATCCTGGCCGGTGGCGGCGTGCTCCGGGCCCGGACCTCGACCGACCTGCTGCGCTTCGCCGAGCTGCTCCAGGTGCCGATCGTCGCGGGCTGGCGCCGACCCGACGTCGTGTCGAACGACCATCCGCTCTACCTCGGCATGGCCGGCCTGGGGGCCGCTCCGAGCGTCCGCGAACGCCTCGAGGCGGCCGACGCGATGCTGGTGATCGGCTGCCGTCTCAGCGAACCGACGTCGTACGAGGACGCGATCCCGGGCGCCGAGACCCGCTGGGCATGGGTCGACATCGAGCCCCGCGCCGCGCTCGGACCTCGTCCACCGGAACTCTCGGTCGCCGCCGACGCGCGGACGTTCCTGCGCGCCGCGAACGAACGGCTGCTCGGTCGGGCCGTGCTCGATGCCGGGAAGGTCCGGGCACGGCAGGCGAACAACGAGGTCGATCGGGCGGCTTGGGAGCGCTCGTCCACGGTCGACGCGGACGCCGATGGCTGGACCGGAGCCGGCGTCCATCCCGGGCGCATCGTCACGATCCTGCGCGACGTCCTCCCGGACGACGCCATCCTGACCACCGACGCAGGCAACTTCGCCGGCTGGGCCGGCCGCGGCTTCCGGTTCCGCCGCCCGGGCACGTTCATCGGGCCGACGTCGGGTGCGATGGGCTACGCCGTGCCGGCCGCGATCGCCGCCGCGCTGGTCCACCGCGACCGGCCGGTGGTCGCGCTGGCCGGGGACGGTGGCATGGCGATGACGATGGCCGAGCTCGAGACCGCCACGCGAGAGGGTGCCCGCATCATCGTGTTGGTCTTCGACAACGAGCGCTACGGCACGATCCGCATGTGGCAGGAGCGGCGCGGGACGGGGGAGGGCATCGCCACCGAGCTCGGCACCGTGGATTTCGCGGCGATCGCCCGCGGGCTCGGTGCGCGTGGCGTCCGGATCGACCGCGACGCGGACTTCGAGCCGGCCCTTCGCCAGGCGCTTGTCGAGGAGCGACCCAGCGTCATCCAGCTGGCGCTCGACCGCGCGTGGGTGTCGGTCGACCGACCGGCGACGTCCTGACCCATCCCGATCACGGAGGCAGGGTCGGCAGGGCTGCCTCGGCGGCCCGGATCGTTCGACCGACCGCCTCCAGCGCTGCACGCTGCTCGAGGACGAACGCCGCCTCGTGCGGCGCCGCCACGTTCGCCCGATCCGTCTCGTAGGCCGTCTCGCAACGCGCCAGGCTGGCGGCGACTCGCCGCTCCTCGACCTGGAGGGCGGCCCGCCCCGCGATCGCCGCGGGTACGGTGCCGAACGAGGCGACCCGGGCCGCGAACCGCTCGACGAGGCCGGGCGCGAGCGTCCGCCGGTCGAGCGGCAGGCCACCGGCGATCGGGCCGACACACGCTCGCCATCGCGCCTGAACGGTCGCCGCGGCCGGGTCGGCCGCGATCCGCCGATCGAGGTCCTCGAGCGCCGGACGGATCGGCGCGAGCAGGCGCTCGCGGAGGCCGTACACCTCGGACGTGGCCTGCGCCTGACAGCCGCCCCTCGACCCGTCGCCGAACAGCGCGACGCGCATCCGGTCGCGGTCATCCGGCGCGAGTCGAGCCAGGCTCGACAGGTTCGGATCGATCGGGGCGGGCGCCGACGCGGCCGCGGCCCCCGTCGTCACGCCGAACCCCCAACGATCGGCCCAACTGACCGGATCCATGCTGGCGTCGGGAAGGGCCATCGGGGGCTCCGGCCAGGGCTTCCACGACCAGCCGTGACGTCGCATGCACGCGCTGACCAGGATGGCCACGGCGTCCGTGCGGCGGCGGTCGAGGTCCGGGCCACCGCCATCCAGGGCGAGGGCCTCCGCGACCGTCGTCGGGGCCGGGGCGCCGCGCATGGAGAGGACACCGGTCGCGATGGCCAACCCACCCGCGATCCCGAGGACAAGGGCCGCCAGACCGGCCCTCACGGCAACCAGGCGTACGGCGTCAGGAAGGAGCCACCCCGCCACGCCCCGGCACCGAGGAACGCCCCATAGCCGTGGGCTCGATACGAGCCGCTGCCGCAATCCGCGGCCGACCCCATGTCCAGGCCTGCGACCCACCCGAACGCCGCGCCAGAGCTGTAGTGATAGCCGCTATCCCGACACGTGCTCCAGGTGCCGGCGGTGTACCGCTGGAGGACGACGCGAACCCGGAGCTCACCCGCAGGCTGTGCGACCCGGTAGCCGCTGGCGCATGGCCAGCGGTACGTCCGCGCGACCACGTCGCCGCCACCACCCGACGACGCGGCCAACCCCACGCCCAGGTGCAGGCAGCCGTCGGTCGAGGATCGGTATGGCCAGCCGGCGACACCACGCTGCCCGCCGGACAACAGGACCCAACGCGGCCCGCCGAAGGCCTCGTCGTAGATGCACAGGTACTTCACGCCACTCGCCGGGTCCTCCCAGACCGTGCCGGGCACGCATGTCTCGCCCGGGGCAGGACCAGCGGCCGCGGTGACGGACGCGGGGGCGGCAAGGATGAGCAGAAGCAGGGTACCGGCGAGCAGCAGGCGCGGGCTGACACGGGCCATCGACGATCCTCCGTCTCCCGGCGCGCGAGGCGGGATCGCCGTCGGGGACGGCCAGCCTACGGATCGAGGCTTAGCGGCGGCTCAACGCTCCATGCACGACGACTCAGCCACGCCGCGTCCCGACGATCGAGAACGACAACGGGATGCGCCCTCGCTCCTCGGGTCGGGCGTCGGCATGCCCGCCCCACCAATCGACCGGGTGCTCGGCGACCTCGTCGATGGCCACACCACCGCGCAGCAACGACGTGACGACCTCGCCTAGTGTCCAGGCGCGGGCGAACTTCCAGTGCTGCTCTCCATCGGCCCGTGACAATCGGTCGATGTACTCGGGTGCCCAGCCCTTCGACGCCTCCGGACCGGCGAAGTAGTCGTAGTCCGTCGCCACCCACGACCCGTCGGGTCCGACGTCGAAGAGCCACTCGACCGGATGGCCGTCGAACAGCACGAACCGGCCACCCGGGACGAGCAGGCGGCGCACGACGGCGGCCCACGCGTCGAGGTCCTGGATCCACATGAGCGCCCCGCGGCCCGTGTAAACGAGGTCACCCGTGCCGTCGAGCTCCGTCGGGGCGTCGAGCACGTCGGCCTCGAACCAACGCGCCGGGGCGCCGACCGCGTCGGTCAGCCGGCGCGCCAGCTCCAGCATGCGTGGACTGAAGTCGATGCCGACGACCTCCGCAGCGCCGAGGTTCCAGAGCGACAGCGTGTCGCGCCCACCGGCGCACTGCAGGTGGATCGCCCGTCGGCAGCGCCCGTGGAGGTCGCCGAGCAACCGGGCCTCGACGGGGAACAGGTTCGAGCCGCCCCTGCCGATCAGCTCGACCGCCTCGTCGAACCAGCCCTCGTAGCGCTCGGCAGCCTCGTCCCACGCTCTGCGGTTCGCGTCGTGCATGCCACGCACGTCCTGACGTTCACCAGCCGTCGCCGGTCGCACGAGCGAGCCATCCGCATCGTCCATCACGGAAGTCTAGGCGGCACAGTAGTTGACAGCGCAACGACGTCACCCTACGCTAGGTCGAAAGGAGAGCCACCTACTCATGCCCGCCATCGTCCCCGACGACATCGCCGTCCTGCCCCGCATCCCGGTCCCGGACCCAGCCATCGCTCGCGATCGGGCGGTCCGCAGCGTCACCATCGCCCCGCAGGGGTTCGAAGGGGAGGGATTCCCCGTCCGTCGGGCGTTCGCCGGTGTCGCCCTCGAGGACCTCGACCCGTTCATCCACCTGGACCAGATGGGCGAAGTCGAATACGCACCGGGCGAGGCCAAGGGCACGCCCTGGCACCCGCATCGCGGCTTCGAGACGGTCACGTACATGATCGACGGCGTCTTCGAGCACAGCGATTCGAACGGCGGCGGTGGCGTGATCACCAACGGCGACACGCAGTGGATGACCGCCGGGGCGGGGATCCTCCACATCGAGAAGCCGCCCGAGGCGCTGGTCCGCACCGGCGGCCTGTTCCACGGGTTCCAGCTGTGGGTGAACCTCCCCGCGGATCAGAAATGGGCCGCCCCGCGGTACCAGGACATCCGCGCGAGCGAGGTGTCGCTGGTCACATCGCCTGACGGTGGCGCGCTGATCCGGGTCATCGCGGGTGACATCGCCGGGCACGCCGGCCCGGGCTCGACGTACAGCCCGATGACGCTCGTCCACGCCACGCTCAGCCCGGGAGCGAGCCTCTCGTTGCCGTGGCGCCCGGACTACAACGCGCTCGTCTACGTCATGAACGGCGATGGCACGGTCGGCAGCGAGGCCCGGCCGATCGGGATGGGCCAGCTGGCCGTCCTCGGGGGCGGTGACGCGGTCACCATCGCGGCCGCGCGTCGGCAGGAGAGCCGCAGCCCGACGATGGACGTCCTCATCCTCGGTGGCCGACCGATCCGGGAGCCGGTCGCATGGCTCGGACCGTTCGTGATGAACACGCGCGAGGAGGTCCTCCAGGCGGTCGCCGACTACCAGGCCGGCCGTCTCGGGAGCATCCCGGCCGTCCATAGCGCTCCGACCCACCTCGTCGAGACGTCCTCGCAGGCAC
>DATBMM010000126.1:0-6546 GCA_036554825.1 Candidatus Limnocylindrales bacterium | reverse complement strand
GTCCAGCTCGTCAACGACACCGCCTCGACGGTCATCGGCGAGCTCGCCTCGAGCGGCGCCACCGGCGAGGTCGTCGGCCAGCTCGGCGGCGTCCTGGTCATGCGCAACGTCGACGCGACCGAGACGATCCAACTCGGTGACGAGGTCCTGACCGCCGGCATCGAGCTCCCGGGCGGCGTCCGCTCGCCGTACCCGAAGGGCCTCCTCCTGGGCCAGGTCGTCGACATCGTCCGGGACGCCAACGCCGTCGTCCAGACCGCCTATCTCCAGCCCGCTGCGGACCTCGACAAGCTCGCCTACGTCCTACTCATCACCGACTACGAGGGCGGCCTGCCGTCCGCCGACGACCTGCCGATCCCGTGTCCCGACGAGGAGGGCGAGGTGCTACCGCCCGGGGAGGCGCCGTGCTACACGCCGATCCCATCCGGGGCCGCCTCGCCGTCGCCGAGCGCACCCTGAGACGCTGACCGCAAGCCGCGCGGCCTGGGTCGGTCGGCGGCACCGACGGGTCGATGGCCCGACCCGACTGCTACGCTGTCGAGCGCATGAAGGGCCTCGTGCTGGCCGGCGGCACCGCCACGCGCCTGTTCCCCCTGACGATCGTCACCAACAAGCACCTGCTGCCGATCTACGACCGGCCGATGATCTACTACCCCATCGAGACGCTGGCCGGCATGGGCATCCGCGAGGTGATGGTCGTAGTCGGCGGCAAGAGCGTCGGCGACGTCGTGGAGCTGCTCGGCGACGGCTCCCACTTCGGGCTCGACCTGACGTATCGGTACCAGGCCGGCGCGCATGGCATCGCCCACGCCATCGGTCTGGCCCGCGACTTCGTGGGCGCGGACGCGTTCTGCTGCGTTCTCGGCGACAACATCCTGCGTGGGCCCGCCCTGGCCGACGTCGCCGCCGAGTTCGAGGCCAGCGACCACGGCGCAGGCACGCTCCTCTACCGCGTGCCCGATCCGCAGCGGTTCGGCGTCGCGGAGCTGGACGAGGACGGCCGGGTGGTCGGGTTCGAGGAGAAGCCCCAGCGCCCGAAGAGCGATCTCATCCCCATCGGCGTGTACTTCCTCCGACCCGACGCCTTCGGCGTGATCGACCACTTGGCACCCTCGGGCCGGGGCGAGTTCGAGATCACCGACGTGCTCAACCACTACATCCCCGACGGCCGGCTGTTCACCCGCATCTACGAGGGCCACTGGACCGATGCCGGGACCGTGCCCTCGTTGCTCCGTGCCGCTGAGCTGGCACGCGACGACCACGACTCGGGTCGGCTGGCGCCGCCGGTCGAACGACCCCTCGCGTGACCGAGCCCGGACCGCGACTCGATCCGAAGCGCCTCCTCGTCAC
The DNA here is from genome assembly GCA_036554825.1 of Candidatus Limnocylindrales bacterium. Taxonomy (GTDB): domain Bacteria; phylum Chloroflexota; class Limnocylindria; order Limnocylindrales; family CSP1-4; genus SPCO01. The sequence continues at coordinate 5,196 of DATBMM010000126.1, read as the reverse complement.
GGGCGGTGCCGGGTTCATCGGCTCGTGCTACGTCCGCGACGTCCTCGCCCGCGGTGACGGCACCCACATCACGGTCCTCGACAAGCTGACCTACGCGGGCAACGAGGCCAACCTCGCACCGGTCCGCGATGACCCGGAGAGGGCAGCGCGTTTCCGATTCGTGCAGGGAGACATCGCCGACGCTGACGTCGTCAGACCGCTCGTCGCCGAGGCGGATGCGGTCGTCAACTTCGCCGCCGAGTCGCACGTCGATCGCTCGATCCTCGACCCGGAGGCCTTCCTTCGCACCGGGGTGATCGGGGTCCACGTGTTGTTGGAGGCGTGCCGCGCCGCGCCGCAGTCGACGCGCTTCCTGCAGGTGTCGACCGATGAGGTCTACGGCTCGGTCGAGGAGGGCCATTCGACGGAGGAGGATGCCCTTGCCCCGCGCTCGCCGTATGCCGCGGCCAAGGCTGCCGGCGAGCTGCTCGTCCGCTCGTACGTCGTGACGTACGGGCTCGACGCGGTCGTGACCCGTGGCTCCAACACGTACGGGCCGTACCACCATCCCGAGAAGCTGATCCCGCTCTTCGTGACCAATGCGATCGACGACCAGCCGCTGCCGCTCTACGGCGACGGTCTCCAGCGGCGCGACTGGCTGTACGTGGCCGACCACGCCGACGCCGTCGACTTCGTGCTCCGACACGGTCGCGGCGGCGAGACCTACAACATCCCGGGCGGCGTCGAGATGGCCAATCGCGACGTCGTCCGGCTCCTCCTCGAGCGGCTCGGGAAGCCCTTGTCGCTGGTCCGCCACGTCGAGGACCGACCCGGTCACGACCGTCGCTACGCCATGGACGGGGCCAAGCTCGCCGCGCTCGGCTGGCGGCCCCGGACGACGTTCGAGGATGGCCTCGCGCTGACGGTCGACTGGTTCCGGACCAACGAGGAATGGTGGCGCGCAGCACGGTCGGGCGACTGGGACGCCTACTACGAGCGGCAATACGGGTCGCGGCTGCGGTCCGCCGGCTGATGCGGGTCGCCGTCACGGGCGCCGGCGGCCGACTCGGTCGAGCGCTGGTCGGTGCGTTGGGGGACGCGCCGTTCACAGGACCCGCGGGGCCGATCGCCTGGACGCGAGCGGACTTCGACCTCGACGCGCCGGGCACGATCGAGGGCCTGCTCGAGCGCGACCGGCCCGAGGTGGTGGTGCATACGGCCGCCTGGACCGACGTCGACGGCTGTGCGCGCGACCCGGCGCTCGCCCGACAGCGGAATGCCGACGCGGTCCAGACGCTGGCCGAGGCTACGGCGACGCGCGGCATCGACCTCATCCACATCAGCACCAACGAGGTGTTCGACGGGACGCGCCCGCGCGACCGTGGCTACCTCCCGGACGATGCGCCGACCCCGGCCAATCCGTACGGCGCCTCCAAGCTGGCTGGGGAGCAGGCGGCGTCCGCCGCCTATCAGGGGACCGCGGCGCGGCTGACGATCGTGCGGACGTCGTGGCTGTACGGTCCGCCCGGCAGTGACTTCCCATCGAAGATCCTTGCGGCCGCGGCGGCCGCCATCGAGCATGGTGACGCGCTCCGGGTCGTCGGCGACGAGTTCGGCTCGCCGACATTCAGCCACGATCTCGCCGAAGCGATCGCCGGGCTGCTCGCCACGGATGCTCCGGACGCGGTGGTCGGCCTCCACCACATCGTGAACGCGGGGATCGCCAGTCGCGCCGGCTGGGCCCGCGAGCTCTTCCGGCAGGTGGGCGTCGAGGTCGAGGTCGAGGAGATCGCCTCGACCGATTGGCCGCGTGACTCGACGCCGCCGAGCTGGGGTGTCCTCGAGCCGACCGTCCCACCCGGCGGAGAGCCGATGCGTCCGTGGCCGGAGGCCCTGGCCGAGTACATCCCCGTCCTGCGTCGGCAGCGCGCGGCCGCGGTTCGATGACGGACTCGTCGATCCCCGGCGTCCGCTACGGGACGGTCGAGCGCCACGCCGACCAGCGTGGGGCGTTTCGCGAGCTGTGGCGCGAATCGACGGTCGGTCCCATCGCGCCGGGGGGCGGCGGCCACGAGCCCGACGCCACGGAGAACCTCCGGTTCGTCCAGGCCAACCTCTCGAGCTCCGACGCCGGTGTCGTGCGCGGGCTGCATCTCCATCGGCGCCAGCTCGACCGCTGGATCATCGGCTCCGGTCGTGCCTTCGTGGCGCTCGTCGACGTCCGCCCGATGCTGGCCGGCGGCACGGCACCCATCGTCGAGACCCGCGAGCTGTCGGCCGACGACTGGGTCCAGATCCCAGCCGGCGTCGCGCACGGATTCATGGCCCTCGAACCGGTCGAGCTCGTCTATCTCGTGACCAACGAGTACGACGGCACCGACGAGGCCGGATTCGCCTGGGACGACGCCCTTGCTGCCGTCCCGTGGCCGCTCCCCGCCCCGACCCCGGACGGCCGGCCGATCCTATCCGGGCGCGACCGGAGCAACCCGTCGCTATCCGACCTCGTGGTGCGTCTGCGCGACAGCGGCTGAGACGCGCGACCGCTCCGCACCCCACCCGCGGTCACCCCACATCCCCGCCGACGTACCGAACTGGCTAACGGGCTCAGGACCATCCCGGGATGGAGTCGAGACCGGTCTTCCCGGAGGCTGGCCCACGTCGGTCGCCCCCCAGACCGCCATCGGATCCAGGCCCCAGTTCGCGGAGCCCTCGTGCGTCGACCCATCGCCATCATCGTGCTCGCGCTGGCGGCGGCTGCCGGTGCGCTCGGTAGCGCCCCGGCAGCCCTCGCGGCCCCTGCCCGGACGCCGGCCAAGGTCGTCATCGTCGTCGGTGCCACCCATGGCGCGACAGCGCAGTACCGGCGCTACGCCGACGCCGCCTACGCCGAGGCGATCAAGTACACGCCGAACGTCTTCAAGGTGTACAGCCCGAACGCGACGTGGTCGCGAGTGCGCTCGACCGCGGTCGGCGCGTCGGTGCTCATCTACTTCGGTCACGGCAATGGCTGGCCCAGTCCGTACACCTACGACCCCCAGTACACGACCAAGGACGGGATGGGCCTCAACTACGACAACAACGGCGACGGCCGGCTGTCTGACAACGAGAACAAGTACTACGGCGAGCCCTACGTCAGGACGCTCGATCTGGCGCCGAACGCGGTCGTGCTGCTCCACCACCTCTGCTACGCGTCCGGCAACTCGGAGCCCGGGCACAGCCAGCCGACGATGACCGTCGCCCGCCAGCGCATCAGCAACTACGCGGCGGGCTTCCTCCAGTCCAACGCGCAGGCGGTCCTGGCCGATGGCCATCGAGGCCCGGTCGACTACCTCCGCGCCCTGTTCACCACCGACCAGACGATCGAGTCGATGTGGCGCACGGCTCCAGGCAACAACGGCCACGTCAGCAGCTTCACCTCGACGAGGACCAGCGGCGTGCGCGCCCTGATGGACCCGGAAGGGACGACCAGCGGCTTCTACCGCTCGCTGGTCACTGACCCGACGCTCACCACGACCAAGGTCACCGGCGTCGTCGACACGAGCCGCCATCCCGGCACCCTGATCGCCCCCGGTCGCGCCGAGGTGCGAACCCCCGATGCGCCGCTCTACCCAGACGCTGACGCCGCGGCCGCCGGCGCGACCGAGACCGCCGTCGCGCAGACCGTCGGGACCCGCTTGGCCGTGCTGGCCCGAGCCACCCAGACGGCGGCCGGTGGCGTGGCCCTGTACGAGGTCCAGGGCCTCGACGACCCGACCATCGAGGGCGTCATGCGCGGCCCGGACCTGCTCCCGCGGGACAGTGCCCCGCCTCGCGTGTTCTCCGTCTTCCCGGCGAGCCCGGTCCTGTCGCCGAACGGTGACGGCGTCGCGGACAGCGCGAGCGTGGAGGCATCCCTCTCCGAACCGGCGACCTGGACGATCCGCGTCCGCGACGGTGACGGTGCCACGATCCACGAGGAGTCCGGTGAAGGCGATGATCCGTCCGCCACCTGGGATGGTCTCGTGGGCGGCGTCCCGGTCGCGGAGGGCGGCTACACGTATCGCCTGGACGCCATCGACCAGTGGGGCAATGCGGGCTACCGGACCGGATCGATCACGGTCGACCTGACCGGACCCACGCTGAGCGGCGTGACGCCGGCCGAGGACGCCGAGACGTGGTTCGCGCCGAACGGCGACGGATCGCGCGAGACCGTCGTCCTCGGCGGGACCGTGTCGGAGACGGGGTCGGTCGTCGTCCACGTGCGGAACGAGTCGGGCGACGTCGTCCGGGCCTTTACCGTGCCGACGGCGACGTCCACGGCCGTCGTGGCCTGGGACGGCAAGCGCAGCGATGGCGCGATCGTGCCGGATGGCCGCTACGACGTCCGCCTCACGCCGCGCGATGCCGTCGGCAACGCCGGAACGCCCGTGTCGCGCGACGTGACGGTGGCGGCGCTCCTGGGCTTCGTCGGATCGTCGAAGTCGGTGCTCTATCCGCAGGACCGCGACACGCTCTCGACCAACACCCGACTGTCCTTCACGCTGCAGCGACCGGGCACGGTGACGTGGACGATCCGGAACGCCGCGGGGACGGTGGTCGCCACGCTGCTCGACGCGGCGGCGGCGCCTGCCGGAGCCACGGGCCAGAACTTCTACGCGTACGGTGCCGGCGGCGCGATGCTGCCCACGGGGCGCTACACGTCCGTGGTCACCGCGGCGGATGGCGGTGTCAGCGCGACCCAGGCGGTGGCCTTCGAGATGGCGGCCTTCGCGATCCGGCCGTCGGCGTCATCGGCCACACGAGGCCGCTCGTTCTCCGTCTCCGTGACGTCCGCCGAAGCGCTGTCGACCACGCCGCGGGTGTACGTGACCCAGCCCGGCCACTCGACGTGGGGTGTGACCCTGAAGAAGACGACGGCGGGCACGTGGAAGGCCACGTTCACGCTCAAGACGGGCCGTCCCGCGGGCACCGTGCGGTTCAAGGTCCAGGCTGCCGACTCCGGTGGTCGGTGGCAGCACACGACCCTGTCGCTGCCGCTGCGCTGACCTCGCCACTGCCACGCACCGGACCGCACCGTACCGGTCGGCCCCGGGACCTTAGGCGCCTTGCCTCGACGCACCACTCGGGCGTACCGTCAGCGACCCGAACCGTCGAGGTCTGCCGTGCCCGTCACCCTCGCCCGCTCGTCGTCCCGTCCGCCCCGGACGGTCCTCCTGGCTCCCGGCCTGGCGGCCGTGC
>DATBMM010000121.1:0-7820 GCA_036554825.1 Candidatus Limnocylindrales bacterium | reverse complement strand
CCGAGCCACGCCCCGCGAGAACCGGTGACGAGCAGCGCGAACGCACCCAGCGCGATGAACAGGGCGGTGAAAGCCGGCCGGTGCCATCGGCGCCAGGCCAGCCAGGTCGCGATCGGGACCATGAGCTCGAGGTAGAGGGCGACCGCGTTCACCGTCCCGACGGTCAGCCCGACGTCGCCCGGCCGCAGCGGCGGGATCGACGGTCCGGCGACCGACCACCACGACGCCCATTGGGTCGCGGCCTGGAGGAGGTACGCGACGACGAAGACGAATGTCGACACGATCAGCAGCCAATCGACCCGAGGCCGCAGCCGATCGTCGGCGAGGACCGCGCGGACGACGAGGTAGGCGGGCGCACAGATGAGCAGCAGCCCGAGCGCCTCGATGCTGGCCGCCGGGCGCTGGCTGGTCGATGTCGCGATGCCGGTGGCGACGACCCATGCCGCCCCGGGTAGCAGCAACGGGGTCCGGAGGTCGAGGCGGCCGCGCAGCCCGGCGATCCCGACGACGCCGACCGCGCCGAGGACGAGGAGCTGGTTGAGGATCCGGGACTGCGGGGACGCGAGGAAGTTGGACGCCCCGGAGAAGAAGGTGATATCCGCGAAGACGAGGGCGACCACGACCCAGGTGACGGTGTCGCGGGGTCTCACGGTCCCATCCTAGTCGGCAGTCGGGGCATGACCCCGGCCACTACCGCCGGTCGCGAGGGGCGGGTCGTTCGACCTGGGCGCGGAAGCGACGGACGGCTCGCTCGTGCCGGATGAGCCACCACGCGGTGTAGCCGACGACGATCGTCGAGCTCGCGAGCGCGGCGGCGGTGAGGCCTTCCATGGCCCCCGAGTCTCCGTTCGGGGGAGGTCGCCGTCGAGCCGCCAGAAGGGCTATCCACGGCGCTCGGGGTAGCCCCTTCGTACCGGTCGGAGGGGCCAGGACCCGGTGCTACGCTGCACCGGCCGTGCGTATCCCGTTCGTCCTATACGCGCTCGCCCTGGTCGTCCGGGTCGTGCTCATCTGGCACTTTCCCGACCCCGCGTACCCGGATTCCTTCTACTACGTGGACGTCGCCCGCAACCTCGCCGAGGGCCGCGGGTTCACGATCGACCTCGTCTGGATCTTCGCTGAGGTCGGCGGCGGCATCCCGGCCGATCCCACGCTGCCCATCCCCTCCAACGCCCACTGGATGCCGCTCGCGTCGCTGGTCCAGGTGCCGTTCCTTGCCGCTCTCGGGCCGACGCCCTGGGCATCGGCCCTGCCGTTCGCGCTGATCGGGTCGCTGGCCGCCCCGCTGACCTGGGCGATGGCACGCGACGCCGGTGCGTCGTCCCGCGTCGCGCTCGGTGCGGGCGTGCTCGTGGCCGTGCCCGCGCTGTCCGTGGTCTACATGGTCCAGCCCGACAACTTCTCCCTCTACCAGCCGCTGGTGCTCGGCGCGCTGTGGATGGGTGCCCGTGGGCTGAAGGGTTCGCCGCGGGCGTTCGCCGCGGCCGGGCTGCTGGCCGGACTCGCCACGCTGTCGCGCAATGACGGGCTGCTGGTCCTCGGGGCGCTGGGTCTGGCGTTCCTGTGGGACCGCTGGCGCCGGCGCGCGATCCCCTGGTCGGCCGCCATCGCCTGCGTCGGCCTCTTCGTCCTCGTGATGGCGCCGTGGTGGCTGCGCCAGCTCGACGTCTTCGGCTCGCTCTCGCCGTCGACCGCGTCGGGCAAGGTCCTCTTCATCCGTGACATCGGCGAGTGGAACAGCATCACGACGCCGGCCGATCTCGAGCACCTCCTGGGCATGGGCGCGGGCCCGCTGCTCGCCAGCCGGATCGGCGGCCTCGTGTCGGCCATCACGATCTACACGGTCCTCGTGGGCGGCGTCGTGCTCGCCCCGTTCATGGTCATCGGCGCCTGGGCGCGGCGCCACTCGCTCGACGTCCGGCCGATGCTTCTCTACGCGGGGCTCCTCTTCGGCTTCTCGACCCTCGTCAGCGCGGTCCACGTCCCGGGCGGGACCTTCATCCACTCGGCCGTGGCGCTGGCACCGCACTCCTATCTGTTCGCGCTGGAGGGCATCGGCGTCGCGGTGGCCTGGATCGCCGCCCGCCGGAAGACGTGGGACGTCCCAAGCGCGACGCGCGCGTTCAGTGGCGCCGCGGTGGTCTTCGCCGTCGGCACGGCGGCCGTGAGCTCCGCGTTCGTCCACGGCGTATGGGCCGACAGCCGGTCGAAGTTCCACCAGGTCGCCGCGGCGCTCGATACCGCCGGCGCGCCGGCCACGGATCGTGTGATGTCGATCGATGCGGCCGGGACGAAGTACTGGACGGGGCGCGGCGGCGTCGTGCTCGTCAACGACCCGCCCGAGACGGTGCGGGACGTCGCCGATGCCTACGACATCCGCTGGCTCGTGCTCGATCGCGAGGACAGCGTCCGGCCGATGGCGCCCATCCTCGACGGCCTCGAGCGACCGACCTGGCTGGGTGATCCGATCCTCGCGGTCGGCCAGCCGCTCGCCCTGGCCGTCTACCCCGTCGAGGCGGCGTCGTGACGGGGCTGACCCGCCGCGAGGCGTGGCTGTCGGCGCTGGCCGTGTTCGGCGTCGCGCTCGTCGCCCGCGCCCTGTTCGCGGGGCAGGTCGTCTTCCCGAAGCCCGAGGACACCGCCTACTACGTCGGTGTCGCACGCAACCTCGTCGAAGGACGCGGCCTGGTGTCCGATGCCCTGTGGAGCTACGCCACTCCGCCGCTCGTCTTCCCGCGACCGGCGTTCGAGGTCTGGCTCCCGCTGCCGACGTTCCTGGCCGCCATCCCGATGCTGGTCCTCGGCCCGACGCTCGCCGCGGCGCAGGTGATGAGCGTGCTGGTCGGGGCGGTCGTGCCGGTCCTGGCCTGGCGCCTGGCCGCCGACGTCGCCGCGGAGCGCGGCATGTCCCCGGTCCGTGCCCGGACGCTGGCGCTCGGGACGGGTCTCACCTCGGCGGTCTACCTGCCGCTCGTCCTGCACTCCGCCCTGCCCGACTCGACGATGCTATTCGCGGCCCTCGCTCTGGGGGCCTGCCTGCTGATGACGCGCGTCCTGGCCGACCCGCGCGGCGCCCGGCTCACGGATCCGCGCATGATCGGCATCGGGCTCCTCATGGGCCTGGCGGCGTTGACCCGGAACGAGGCGGCCTGGCTGGCCGTGACCTGGGTCGCGCTGGTCGCCGTGACCCGCGGCCTCGACCGCGCCACGAAGCTGCGCCTGATCGGCGTGGTCGGCGTCGTGGCGGCCCTCGTCTTCGCTCCGTGGGCGCTGCGCAACTGGTCGGCGTTCGGCAGCCCGCTGCCCGGCCAGGCCGTCACGAACGCCTTCTCGGTGAGCGGCTTCGACATCTTTGCGTGGAACGACCCGCCGACGCTCTCGCGCTACCTGGCTGTCGGCCCGGCGCGGCTCATCGAGATGCGCGTCGAGGGCCTGACCCACAACCTCGTCAACGTCCTGCTGCTGCCGGGCTTCCCGCTGTCGGCCGTCGGTCTGCTCGCCCTGCCGTGGGTGGCCCGCGGTCGGGCCGTCCGCCCGGTCGTGGCGGTCACCCTGATGACCTTCCTCGTCACCAGTCTCGTCTTCCCGGTCGCGACGACGTGGGGCACGTTCCTGCACGCCGCAGGACCCGGCCAGGTGCTGATCGTGCTGTCGGCCCTCCTCGCCCTCGACGCAGTCCTGCTGTCCCTCGCGCGCCGGATGGCCTGGACCAAGGACGTCAGCTGGCTCGGCGCGACGACCGGTGTCGCGGCCAGCCTTCTGTTCTCGGTCGTGCTGCTCGCCGGCTTCGCGTCCGGCTCGCGCGACACCGCGCGCCTGTACGACGAGCTCGGAGCGCGGATGGCGGCCGTCGGGCGACCGCTGGCGGAACCGGGCATCCGGTTGATGAGCAACTTCCCCATCTGGGTGGCGGAGACCCAGCGCACGTCGACCCTTGCCCTGCCCGACGAGCCGCCCGAGGACGTGCTCCATCTGGCCGCGACCTTCCCAGGCACGAAGTACCTGATCCTCACGAGCCCGGAGTCGGCACATTGGCCGACCGACCTCGAGACGGCGCAGCCGGGTGCCGAATGCTTCGCTCCCATCGACCTTGGGGCGTACGCGGGCACCGGCGCGGACCCGCTGGGTACGACCACGGTCTACGAGATCGGCTGCCCCGGGGGTGCCTCGTGAGCGAGACCTTCACGCCGCAGCCGATGGAGGCCGCCCCGGTCGTCCTGGAAGCACTCGACGCCGAGCGCGCTCGCATCGGACGCGAGGTCCACGACGGCCCGGCCCAGGCGCTCACGAACGCGATCTTCGAGCTCGACGACATCGAGCGCCTCGTCATGACCGACCCCCCGGCGGGACTCGTCGCCCTGCGCCAGTTGCGGACCCAGCTGCGACGCGAGCTCGCCAACGTCCGCGAGTTCATCTCTGTGCTCCGCCCGCCGACGGTCGACGCGGGCGGCCTCGACGAAGCCCTGACCGATGCGGTCGATGGCTTCCGGTCGGCGACACGCATCGCCGTGATCACCGACCTGCGCGGTCCGAGCGATCGGCTCGATGACCGCCAACGGACCGCGGTCCTCCGGGTCGCCCAGGAGGCCTTACAGAATGTGCGCAAGCACGCCGCTGCCTCGACCGTCGTGGTCAGCACCGACGTGACTGGCGATGGATGGACCCTCGAGATCCGCGACGACGGTCGCGGCTTCGACCTGGGTACGGTGGCGGCCCGTGGCCGTCGGACCTTCGGCATGCAGGTGATGCATGAGCGAGCTGAGCTGATCGGCGCTCACTTCGACGTACGATCACGACAGGACGGCGGTACCGTGGTCCGACTCGTGATCCCGTCGGGCGCCCCAACGGGAGCAAAGGAGAACGGATGACTGCGATGGAATATGGCGGACCGGAACGGCGCCGGGGTGGACCCGACCGTCGGGATGCGGGTGAGACGACCCGGATCCTCATCGTCGACGACCACGCGCTGTTCCGTGTCGGGATCGCCAACATCCTCTCGCGCGAGCCGGACCTCGACGTCGTCGGGGAGGCCGAGGATTCGCGGAGCGCGGTCGATCGCGCCCTCGAGACCTCGCCGGACATCGTCCTCATGGACCTGTCGCTGCCCTCGCCGGGCGGCATCGAGACCACCCAGCGCATCAAGCGCGAGCTGCCCGCGACCGGGATCATCGTGCTCGCCGTCAACGAGGACGAGGATTCCCTGTTCGACGCCATCAAGGCGGGCGCCGCCGCGTTCATCCTCAAGGATGTCGGCCCGGACGACCTCGTCACGATCATCCGGCGTGTCGCCGATGGCGAGTTCCTCATCAATGACAAGGTGTTCTCCAAGCCTGCCGTCGCCACGCGGGTGCTCAAGGAGTTCCGCGAGCTGGCGGTCTACGGCCAGGAGGCCGCGCCGATCTTCGCGCCGCTCTCGCCGCGTGAGGTCGAGATCCTCGACAACATCGCGCAGGGCATGACCAACAAGCAGGTCGCCTACGCGCTGACGATCAGCGAGCAGACGGTCAAGAACCACATGAGCTCGATCCTCCGGAAGCTGTCGGTGAACGACCGCACGCAGGCCGTGGTGTACGCGATGCGCCAGGGCTGGATCCGGATGCCCGAGGACTGATGGCCAGCGATCCCGCGACCCGGCCGCCGTCGACGATCGAGGCGTTGTCGGCCAGACTCGCGGACGACCTGAGCACCATCGACAAGGAACTGGGTGAGATCGACCTCCTGATCTCCCAGGCAACGACCGAGGCCGGCCGGCATGAGGTTCGCCGGTCGACCGCGTCGGACAAGCTGGCCGCGCTACCGGAGAGCGCGGACGTCCGCGATCGCCTCGAGCAGGCGACCAGCCTGGTCGCACTGACGAAGCGCGCCGCGCTCATGGAGACGCAGGTCGAGGTCCTCGAGGGCAAACGGCGGTCGATCGCCCGCTATCGCGACGCGATCGCCGAGTACATCAAGACGCTCGCCGGGGTGGACGCGGATGCCGCCGAGGCGGCGGACGCCGAGGGCGATCGGCCGATGCCGCCGGCGGTCGCCCGGTTGCTGATGACCACACAGGAGGACCTGCGTCGCGAGATCGCTCGCGAGATGCACGACGGCCCGGCCCAGAGCCTGACGAACATCGTGCTGCAGGCGCAGATCGTCTCGCGGCTGATGGACTCCGATCCGAGCGGCGCTGCGCGCGAGGTCGAGCAGCTCGTGTCGATGGTCCAGCAGACGCTGGAGGCCACGAAGACGTTCATCTTCGAGGTCCGCCCGATGGTGCTCGACGACCTCGGGCTCGTCCCGACGCTCCGCCGCGCCACGCGCGAGCGCGGGGCTCGCGCCGAGATCCCGGTCGAGTTCGAGTCGATGGGGCAGGACCGGCGCCTCCCGATGGACCTCGAAAGCAGCTTGTTCCGGATGCTGGACGAGGCTCTCGCCGCGTATCTGGCGATCGGCCCGGACCAGATGACGCTGAAGCTCGATTGGGGCGACCGCCTGACCGCCGACCTGGTCGCCATCCGCGCCGTCGCGGAGCCCGAGGCACCGACCGGTGTGGGCATCCCCGCCGAGGAGGGGGACCAGAAGCTGCCGCCGGCCCTGGCGGCGCTCGTCGAAGAGCGGCGTGTCGCGCAGCGGAAGGCGGCCGAGGCGGCGGCCCGCGCGTCGATGGTCGTGCTCCCGGCGCGCACCTGGCGGGAGATCCAGGACCGGGCCGCATCGGTCGGCATCGAGGTCGAGCTGCGCGAGGACGGCAGCCACCTCCACGTCGCGACGGACATCCCCGTCCTCGAGGGCGCCGGGGCTCGCTCGTGATCGCGGCCCGGGCAGGCGGTCAGGGGCTCGTCGAGTACGGGCTGATCCTCGCCCTCACGGCGCTGCTCACGACGGTCTGGCTGGTCGTGTTCGGCGGGACGGTCTCGGACGCCCTGACGGCGATCGCCGTCGCCATCGACCGGGCGACCGGCGGCTGAAGCGAGTACCGGTGCATCGCGACGACCGCCGGTACCATCGTCTCAGTATCCCGGCTTCGGGTGCCTCCATATAGTGGCGCAGCCCTCGACTGAGGGTGAGTACTCATCCAGGAGGCACCTACATGGCGCTCTTCAACTCGTTCCTCGCCGCGCTTCGCCGTGACGAGGAAGGCCAGGGTCTCGCGGAGTACGCGCTGATCCTCGCTCTCATCGCGATCATCGCGATCATCGCGCTGATCTTCCTGGGCAACCAGGTCAGCACGATCCTGAGCACCGTCGGCAGCTCGGTCTAGCACCGCGCTTCGACAAGCGACGGACCGCCGGTCATCGGACCGGCGGTCTTCGTTTTTCCGGGCATGTCACGGTCCCGGTCGGTAGGTCGGGCTGCCGAGTTGACAGAACGGATGGCCGCCCGTACGGTGGCCGCCGCCTCCTCGCAGGGGGACGCTCGGAGAAAGGAGGAACCTCGACTCGATGACGCAGCTTCTCGCTCTTATCGATTCCTTCCGTCGCGACGACGGCCAGGGTCTGGCGGAGTACGCGCTGATCCTCGCCCTCATCGCGATCATCGCGATCATCGCGCTGATCTTCCTGGGCAACCAGGTCAGCACGATCCTTAGCACGGTCGGCGCCTCGGTCTAACCGCCGCGGCTCCCGGACACCTCAGGACCGCCGGTCGGATTCGTCGGCGGTCCTTTCATGGGCCGCCTGCGAACGTGGTGCGTCGGTGCCGTCGGTCCCCTATCGGTCCTATTGACATCGACCCTCCCGAACGTACGTTTGCGCCACGTCTTCGGGAAAGGAGGTGAATGAGCATGACGAGTCGGGTGGCGTCCCTTGTGGACCGCCTGCGCACGGACGAGGCCGGAC
>DATBMM010000120.1:0-3499 GCA_036554825.1 Candidatus Limnocylindrales bacterium | reverse complement strand
AAGACCACCGTGGGCCGGCTGCTGCTGCGCCTCATCGAGCCCACCTCGGGGACGATCCGGTTCGACGGCCGGGACATCACGTCGCTCAAGGGCAGCGACCTCAAGGCCTATCGGCGCCGGCTGCAGATCATCTTCCAGGACCCGTACGCGAGCCTCGATCCGCGCACGCCGATCGGCGACAGCATCGGCGAGGGGCTACGGATCCATGGCATCGGCAGCGGCGCGGAGCGCCGGGCCAAGGTCGCCAGGATGATGGACATGGTCGGCCTCCAGCCGTACCACGCCCGCCGCTATCCGCACGAGTTCTCGGGCGGTCAGCGCCAGCGCATCGGCATCGCCCGGGCGCTGGTCCTCGAGCCCGAGCTGGTCGTCTGCGACGAGCCGGTCTCGGCGCTCGACGTGTCGATCCAGGCCCAGGTGCTCAACCTGCTCAAGAACCTGCAGCGGGAGTTGGGGCTGACGTATGTGTTCGTGGCGCACAACATGGGTGTCGTCGAGCACATCAGCGACCGTGTCGCGGTCATGTACCTCGGGCGAATCGCGGAGGTGGCTGAGCGGCGCGAGCTGTTCCGCCAGCAGGAGCACCCGTACACGGTCGCGCTGATGTCGGCGATCCCCGTCCCCGACCCCGAGGTGCGCCGCCAACGGGTCATCCTGACCGGCGACGTGCCAAGCCCGGTGAACCCGCCGTCAGGCTGTCGCTTCCATCCCCGCTGCCCGCTCCGACGCACGCTCGGCGACCCGGAGATCTGCGTCACCGACGTGCCCGAGCTCCACGACGTGGGTGGCGGCCATCTCGCCGCCTGTCATTTCCGCGGGCCCGACGCCCCGCAACGCATCGCCTCGATCCCGACCCAGACCGCGATCGCGGCCGGCTAGGGGCGGCTTCAGGCCGCCGTCGTTCCTGGCGGGGTCGTGCCGTCGTCATCGTTCGTGGCGCCCGTGCCGCCCGTGCCGCGTGTGGCCGTCTTCGATTCGGGGGCCAGCTCGCCCATATCCTCATCGGTCAGCGAGCCGATCACGGTCTCGCTGATGTCGACCTTCTCCTCGAGGGCCTGCGCTCCGGCGAGCTCGGGCCGGATCGCGGCGAGCGCGGCATCGGGCGTCCCGCGCCGGACCGGGCTCATATCGATGTGGCCGACGCCGACGTCGGATTCGAGCGCCTGCTCGGCGAAGTGGCAGGCGGCCCCGTGGTCGCCCTGCAGGATGCGCAGCGGCGGGTCCACCGTGCGGCACTGCTCCGGCTTGCCGAGACGCTCGTACAGCCAGCACCGCGTGTGGAACCGGCACCCCGGCGGCGGGTTGACCGGGCTCGGCACGTCGCCGGTCAGGATGACGCGCTTGCGCTTGCGCTCTGCCTCGGGGTCCGGCACCGGCACGGCCGACAGCAGGGCCCGCGTGTACGGATGGCCGGGTGCGGCGTACATGCTCTCGGGCGGCCCGATCTCGACGATCTTGCCGAGGTACATCACCGCCACGCGGTCGCTGATGTGCTTCACCACCGACAGGTCGTGGGCGATGAACAGATAGGTCAGCCCGAGCTGCTCGCGCAGGTCGGTCAGCAGGTTGAGGACCTGCGCCTGGATCGACACGTCGAGCGCCGAGATCGGCTCGTCGCAGACGATGAACTCCGGTTCGACCGCCAGGGCACGGGCCACGCCGATGCGCTGGCGCTGGCCGCCACTGAACTCGTGCGGGTACCGGCTCACATATTTGGGATCGAGACCCACGATCCGGAGCAGGTCCGCGACGCGTTGCTTGCGCGCCTCGCCCTTGGCGAGCTTGTGGGTCTCGATCGGCTCGCTGATGATCGAACCGACCGTCATGCGCGGATCGAGCGAGCCGTACGGATCCTGGAAGATGATCTGCATCCGGCGGCGCATCTTGCGCAGCGCCTCGCTCTTGAGCTTGCCGAGGTCGATGCCGTCGAACGTGACCGTCCCCGAGGTCGGCTCGCGAAGGCGGATCATCGCCCGCCCGGTCGTGCTCTTGCCGCAGCCGGACTCGCCCACCAGCCCGAGCGTTTCCCCACGCCGCACCTGGAACGTGACGCCGTCGACGGCCTTCACCGTCCCGACCTGCGTCTGGAAGATCCCGGAGCGGATCGGGAAATGGACCGCCAGATCGTCGACCTCGACGAGATTCGGCTGGCCGGCGGTCGGCGCGGTGTCCGGCAGCTCCAGCGCGGTCGTCACGGGATCCACCCGTCGGGCTCGGTCGCCCAGCAGCGGGCGTGGTGGTCGCTCTCCCCGCGGCGGGTCAGGTCCGGCTCGTCCTGGCGGCACACGTCACGCGCGAACCGGCAGCGCGGCTCGAACCGGCACGCATCGGGTGGGCTGATGAGGAGCGGCGGCAGTCCCTCGATCGTCCGGAGCCGGTCGCCGCGGATGTCGTCGAGTCTCGGGAGCGAGTCGAGCAGCCCCCACGAGTAGGGCATCCGCGGCTTCTCGAAGAGCTCGTCGACCGTGCCCGTCTCGACGATCCGCCCCGCGTACATGACGTTGACCCGGTCGCACATGCCGGCGGCGATGCCCAGGTCGTGGGTGATGAGCAGCACGGCCGTGTGGAACTCGTCCGACAGGCGCTGGATCAGCTCGAGGATCTGTGCCTGGATCGTGACGTCGAGCGCCGTGGTCGGCTCGTCGGCGAGGATCAGCTTGGGGTCGCACGACAGGGCGATGGCGATCATCACGCGCTGCCGCATGCCGCCCGAGAACTGGTGCGGGTAGTCGTTGAGGCGGTCCTTGGCCCGCGGGATGCCGACCTTGCCCAGCAGCTCCGCCACGCGATCGAGCGCGGCCTCGCGCGATAGGCCCATGTGCTGGCGGATCGACTCCGCGATCTGGTACCCGATCGTCAGCGTCGGGTTCAGGCTCGTCAGCGGGTCCTGGAAGATGAAGCCGATCTCCTTGCCCCGGAGATGGCGCATCTCGTCGTCCTCCATCTTGAGGAGGTCGATGCCGTCGAAGACGATCTCACCCGATACGATCCGGCCGGGTGGGTTCGGGACGAGGCGGGCGATGGACAGCGCGGTCACACTCTTGCCGCAGCCCGACTCGCCGACCAGGCCCAACGTCTCGCCGTAGCCGAGCTCGAAGCTCACGTCGTCGACGGCCTGGACCACGCCGTCGGGCGTGAAGAAGTGGGTCGACAGCCCGTTGACCTTGAGGAGCTTGTCGGCCTTCCGGCTCGGGTCCGCCTGCGGCTGGTTCGGGGTCTGGACGCGGCGCGCGTCGTCCGGCGAGACCTCGATGATGGTCGGTGCGTCGGCTTCGGTCATCGTGTCGTCGACCGCCGCCACCTACTGCTTGCCCTTGAGCTTCGGATCCAGCGCATCGCGCAGGCCGTCGCCGAGGAATGTGAAGCTGACGAGGGCGATGGCGATCGCGATCGCCGGGAAGAGCACGAGGTGCTCCTCTGAGCGGATGTACTTCTGGCCCTCCGCGATCAGGCTGCCCCACGACGCCCGCGGTGGCTGGACGCCGATGCCGATGTACGC
>DATBMM010000117.1:0-4055 GCA_036554825.1 Candidatus Limnocylindrales bacterium | reverse complement strand
CGAGGCGCCCATTAGCGGCAGGCACGGCGTCGGCGGGATTGCCCTGTCGGTCGTAGAATCCGTGGGTCAGCGAGGCGGTCGGATGGTCGCGCGGCTCCGGTCGGGGTGACCCGCCGTGATGCCGTGAGGAAAGTCCGAGCTCCACAGCGCAGGGTGGCGGGTAATACCCGTCCGTCGCGAGACGAGGACTAGTGCCACAGTGACGATGCCGGCGTCCGGCCTTCGGGTCGGGTGCCGGAGTGAAACGGGCAAACTCCACCCGGAGCAAGGCCAAATAGGAGGGCGCAACCCGTGCCGGGAGACCGGTCGGGGGAGAGGCGCGCTGCCCAGCCCTCGGGTCGGCCGCATGAGCCGTCGGGCGACCGGCGGCCTCAGATGGATGGCCATCCCCGCCCGGCGTTTCGGCGCCGGTGCGGGACAGAACTCGGCTTACAGACCGCTCTCGTTGACGTGCGAACCCGCGCCGCCGTCTTGTGTACGCGGGATCTGCGCTCGTCCGGGCGGGATCCGCCCTCGTCGGGGCGGGACCTAGTCCTCGTCCGGGCGGAAGATGTGCGGCGCCGTGCAGGCGTTGCAGATCGGCGTCGCCGATTCGAGGTCACCCAACGGGATCGGGATCTTGCGGTCGGGGAAGAGGCACTCGACGTCGTACACGCGGTCCGACCCCGCCTCGACATCGATCAGGCGCCGGAACGTGCACCGCTTGATGCGATGCGGCGCCAGGTGATAGGCGTCGGGCTGTGGCGGGATGACCGGGAGCGGGAGCGCCATAGGTCGGCTTGGTCCTCGCGGGTACCATCGAACCGAGGTCGGATCGACCTTGGCGCCGGAGACTAGCACCGCCCTCTTGGCCCCGACAAGGCGCGAAAGGTACTAGACTCCCCGCCGTCCGACCCGAACGCAGCCGGAGGTCGAGTGGCCGACGACCAGCCCCTGCCGCCCAAACCGCGCCCCCGTCGGCGGCGTACGGACATCGATCCCAATGCCCCGAGCCCGCCGGTCGCGCATGAACGGCGCCGGCGGCGGACGCCCGCGAGGACGCCTCGGGAGGACCCGCCGGCCGTGGTGGCCCCGACGCCGGAGCCAACGGTGGATCCCGAGATCGAGTCCCAGGACGGTCGGGACGGTCGCGACGAACCGGACCCCGGGGTCGAACGGCACGAACGGCACGAACGGGAGGAGCGTCGCGCGACCGATACTGCGCCGTTCCACGTGCCCGGGATGGCGGCGACGATGGTCATCGACGAGGCGGCGGAGACCGCGCCCGAGCCGGAGACCGACCTCGACGACGAGGACGTGATCACGACGGAGGACGTGGTGGCCCGGCCGACCTGGCTCGCATTGCTCGACGACCGGTCACCCGATCCGGACATCTGCCCGTTCCTGCGGTCGATCGGCGAACGCGGCCTGACCGCGCCGATCGAGGCACCCGATGCAGGCAACCGCTGCGCGGCCCTGGCCGAGGCGGTTCCCCAGTCGCGCCGCCAGCAGGAGCTGGTCTGCCTGACCACCGGGCACGTGAACTGCCCGCGCTACCTCCGCGGTGCGGCGGTCATGACCGATACGCCGGCTGTCGCGGTCCGCGAGGGTCGCGCGATGTCGCCGGCCATGCTCGGCTCGCTGGTCGTGCTGGTGATGGCCCTCACCGCGTCGGTCGCCTTCGTGCTCGCGCGGGGAGGGGCACTGGGCATCGGCCCCACCGGTCCCAGCGCCTCGGCACCGGTCGCCGTGGTATCGCCGTCACCATCGGTCGCGCCACCGTCGCCCACCGCCGCCGCCGTCGCGTCGCCCACGCCGACAGCCTCGCCGTCACCGTCACCGACACCGATCCCCAGCCCGTCGCCGACGGCGACCATCGAGCCGACGCCGCCCCCGACGCAGCGTCCCGCGCCGACCTCCGATCGGTACCAGCTGCTGCGGGCGTGTCCGAACACCCCAAGGTGCTTCATCTACACGGTCCGGAGCGGCGACAACGTGTTCAGCATCGCCCGCTACTTCGGGGTGCCGATGGACAGCATCTACGACCGCAACCCGTGGCTGCGAGAGACCGGGCTGCGCGCCGGTCAGCAGCTGAGGCTGCCGCCGCCGACGCGATAACCGCAGGTGGGCACCGGCCGGGTCGCCAGGCGGCCCTGGTTCGGACTCCACACGGGGATCCTCGGTCGACCGCGTCTTCCGCGGCCAGATGCGGCACCTGCCGTGCATCTCAGGGCATCCGGCTGACGCTCGGCTGATGACCGTCTGACCGAGATCCGGTGCCGGCCGGCCGTCACGCGGGCCTTGGCACACAGCGCACCAGGACCGATTTCTGCATTGACGCGGGCCCGAACACGCCCTACGATGCACCGAAGTGGTCCAAAGTGGTGGGAAGTGGGGAAAGACGAGCGACCCAGACCCGGCAGCGATCCCCGACCCAGCGGACCAGGCCCAGACAGTCCAAGGAGCCCCCACGGGTGTTCACCGGCGAGTACCGGCACACGGTGGACGACAAGGGACGGATCGCCGTCCCCGCGAAGTTCCGCGCCCAACTGGGTGCGGGCGCCGTCGTGTCCCGCTGGCTCGACGCCTGCCTGGCCATCCACACCACGCAGGGGTGGGACGCCCTGGCCGCGAAGGTCGCGGCGCTGCCCATCACCGACCCCAACGCTCGCCGCTTCCAGCGGCTGATCTTCGCGGGAGCCGCCGAGGTGGAGCTCGACCGACAGGGTCGGGTCCTGCTCCCGGCCTATCTGCGTGAGCACATCGACCTCGGCGGCGACGCCGTGGTGGTCGGCTCACGGGACCACGCGGAGATCTGGGTTCCGGCCACCTGGGCGACCTACGCCCAGGGTCTCGAGGACTCCGACGAGCTGGCCCAGGCCTTCGCAGGCCTTGGGATCTAGCTCCACCACATGCGCTTCCAGGGTCCGCTCGGGATCCGATCGACGAGGAGTGGAGGACAGATGGAGGTAGGGCACATCCCGGTGCTGGCAGAGGAGGTCATGTCGATGCTCGGCCCTGCCCCGGGAAGCCTCCAGATCGACGCCACCCTCGGCGGCGGTGGGCACACCGAGCGGATCCTGGAGGCGACCGATCCTGATGGCCGCCTCCTCGGCCTCGATGCCGATGGGGCGGCCATCGCCAGAGTGGCCGGTCGCCTCCAGCCCCGTTTCGGGGACCGTCTCACCCTGCGCCAGGCGAACTTCCGCGACCTCGCCACGGTCGCTCGCGAGGCGGGCTTCGACCGGGTCGACGGCGCGCTGTTCGACCTGGGCTTGTCGAGCTACCAGCTTGCCGATACCGAGCGGGGCTTCGGCTTCCGCGCCGGGGGCCCGCTCGACATGCGTTTCGATACGGGCCGCGGCGTTCCCGCGGCCGAGCTGCTTGCGACGCTCGACGCGAACGAGCTGACCGCCCTGTTCCGGCGATACGGCGAGGAGCCCAAGGCCGGTCGCATCGCGCGGGCCATCGTCGATGCCCGCAGGACCGAGCCGATCTCCACCGCCGAGGACCTCGCCGCGCTCGTGGAGCGCAGCGCGCCGCCGAACCCGCGCCAGCCGCGCCGGACCCATCCCGCCACCCGCGTGTTCCAGGCGCTGCGGATCGCCGTCAACGAAGAGCTCGACGCGTTGCAGGAGGGGCTGGCCGCGGCCGTCGACCTGTTGCGTCCCGGCGGGCGCCTCGTCGTCCTGAGCTACCACTCGCTCGAGGATCGGATCGTCAAGCGCTTCATCGCCGCGGAGCGACGCGGCTGCGTCTGCCCCCCCGAACTGCCGGTCTGCGTCTGCGGCCGGAACCCTCGCCTCCGCCTCCTGACCCGCCCGTCGCTGACACCGACCCGGGCCGAGGTCGAGGCCAATCCACGCGCCCGCAGCGCTCGCCTGCGGGCCGCAGAGCGTCTCGCCGCCTGAGCGGCATCACCCAAGGAAGGAGGGCCCCATGAGCAAGGGACACCACGCCAGGCGACGCAAGGCCTACGGTCGTCGTCAGCACGAGGTCCGGGAGCGCCACGACCGATCCCAGCACGCGGAGTCCTCGGTGATCGACCGCGACGACTGGGGATCGGGCGCGCCGTC
>DATBMM010000226.1:0-7756 GCA_036554825.1 Candidatus Limnocylindrales bacterium | reverse complement strand
GCGTGGGGGTCGGTGTCGGCGTAGGCGTGGGCGTCGGTGTCGGCGTGGGGGTCGGTGTGGGCGTCGGCGTCGGGGTCGGCGTGGGCGTCGGCGTCGGAGTCGGTGTGGGCGTCGGCGTGGGGGTCGGTGTGGGCGTGCCTGTAGTGAGCACGAGCTGCGGCGGGTTCGTGCTCTCGCGACTCGAGAACTTCGCGCTGTTCGTGCTCGTGGTGGTGATGGCAAACGAGTACATGCCGTTGCCGGTGAATGCCGCGGGCGGCAGCGTGATCTCGATCCAGGTGTTCAGCGTGGCAGCGGGCATCGTGCCGGACTGCGCCCCGAGCGCCGGCTTGTTGTTCCACGTGATCGTGTTCTCGACCCAGCTCGCGGTGACGGGAAAGACGCGGCCGCCGACCGGGCTGGCATCGGTGACGAAGAGGCGGAGCTTCGCGCCCGTGACCGTCGAGCTCAGACCCGCGACGGCGAAGCGGAGATACGAGCGGTACTCCGGCGACGCGGCACGCGTCTGGAGCGCGGTCGCCGTCCCATAGTTCTTCGTCGGGCTCGAGGTGTTGACCTGCGCATCGGCGCCGCTGAGGAAGGTCGTGACGGCCGCGAGCGTCGGATGGACGGCACGGGACGACGCGCTCCAGCCGATGAGCATCGCGACCGTGACGGCGGTCGCGACCATGCGCATCCGGCGGAACGGCTGGGGACGCGCTGCTCGGGGCTCGTGCTGGGGCAAGAGCCGGTTCCCCCTCCTTCCAGCCGCCGAGACCGTACCACGTCGGAAGGGGTCGTCGCCGGTCGTTTCGCCATGCGGTCGTCAGCCGGGGACGACTCCGAAACGGGCAGGATCGAGGGCGGCCGGCGGGCTGGCGACGGCCTCGGTCACGAGGTTCGCGACGAGGCGCCCGGACGCGGGCCCGGTCGAGATCCCCCACGGACCGTGGCCTGCCGCGACCCACAGGCCGTCCACGCCGGGTACGCGGCCGATCAGCGGTCGGCCGTCGAGGCTCTGGGGGCGGGCACAGACGCGCGGCGGCCCGAGCGGTGCGTCGGCGATGGCCGGGATGAACCGGGCGCCACGGCGGACGAGCGCTGGCACGATCGCCGCGCCATCCGGCTCGTCGATGAGGAACGTCGAGCCGAGCGAGCTGGACCCGTCGGCCGTGACGAGGCTGAACGCGTGACCGGCCTCCCCGTCGACGTCCTCGGCGCCTGGTTCGATCGAGATCTCGGCTTCCTCGAGCACGTGGCGCGGAGGCTCGTCGAGCGAGACCGGTACGACGACCCCCCATCGAGCGCCGATCGGCCGCCACCCGCCCGACGGATCGACGATCGCCGGGGTCCACGGTCCGGCGGCGACGACGACGTCGGCGGCGGCAGACCTGACA
The DNA here is from genome assembly GCA_036554825.1 of Candidatus Limnocylindrales bacterium. Taxonomy (GTDB): domain Bacteria; phylum Chloroflexota; class Limnocylindria; order Limnocylindrales; family CSP1-4; genus SPCO01. Next base: position 6,380 of record DATBMM010000226.1, on the reverse strand, counting down.
CCGTCGATCGACACGCCTGCCACCCGCCCGCCGGTCCGCCACAGTCGAGCGTCGCTACCCAGCCGGATCTGGACCCCGGCTCGCTCGGCGCGCGCGGCATACGCCTGCGTGGCCGCCATCGGCCCGATCGGGAAGCCGATCGGCAGGCGGCACGCGGCGACACCCGGGGCGATCGAGGGCTCCAAGGATCGCATCTCATCAGGTGGGATGAACCGGGGCGCAAGGTCGGGGTCCCTCGCCGCGATCGCGGCGGTCAGCCGCCTGGCGCCGTCGACGTCGCGCGTGACACTCAGTAATCCCGCCGGCGTGGGCGGGAGCGTGAGCCCATCGAGGGATCGGTACAGGTCGACCGTCTCGATGTAGAGGGCGACGAGGACCGGGTCGAACGGGCGCTGGACGACACCGGAATTCCGCCCGGATGCGCCCGCCGCGATCTCGGAACGCTCGACCAGCGTGACTCGACGGCCCGCCTCCGCCAGGTGCGCCGCGGCAGAAGCGCCGACGATGCCGCCGCCTATCACGATCACGTCCGCGGCCTTGGGTCGGTCCACGTTCCGATGATGCCAGTCGCGTCCGTCCCGTCGTGACACGGGCGCGCGGTGACGGTATCGTTGCGACTGCAACGACCGCAGCGCGTGTACCATCCCACAGCCATGACCGTCACTGAACGCCCCGACGCGCGACCCCTCTCCGCGCGCGACAGCCGCCTCGAACCGTGGCGGGCGTTTCTCGTCGCCCATGCGCGCATCACCCGCCGTCTCGACGAGGAACTTCGTGCCGAGCACGACCTGTCGCTGGCGGAGTACGACGCGCTGCTCACGATCGCCGACGCTCCCGAGCGGCGGATCCGGATGCGCCAGCTGGCCGACCGGGTGATCCTCAGCAAGAGCGGCGTGACCCGCCTGATCGACCGGCTCGTCCTCGACGGGCTCGTCGAGCGAAAGGCGTGCGCGAGCGATGCGCGCGGCGCCGAGGCGGTGCTCACCGCGGAGGGCCTCGACCGGCTCCGCCGCGCATCGCGGACGCACCTGCGCGGCATCGAGGAGCACTTCCTGGCCGCCGTCGAGTCGGCCGACCTGTCGACCCTCGAGCGTTCGATGCGGGCCGTGGCCGAGAACGCCGGGCCGGGTCGCGGCGACGCCACCGACTGACGCGGTGTCGACCGGCCGCGGCCGGCTTCTCGTCGGCACGAGTGGCTTCGCGTATCCGGACTGGAGCCCGCGCTTCTATCCGCCCGGCCTCAAGGGCGATGCGCTGCTCCGCCACTACGCGACGCGGCTTCCGGCGGTCGAGCTCAACAACACCTTCTATCGGTCGCCATCAGCGGCCAGCGTGGGCACCTGGCTCGACGCGACTCCGGAGGACTTCCGGTTCAGCGTCAAGGCGCAGCGGGGTGGTTCGTGGCGGGCATTCGGTGGGGTGCCGGACCCCGGACTGCCCTGGCTGACAGACCCCCTCCGAGGCTTCGGCGACCGCCTCGGCACCGTCCTGTTCCGGATCCCGGATACGATCAAGCGAGACGACGATCGCCTCGGGGCGTTGCTCGCGGCATGGCCGCGCGACCTGCCGTTGACCGTCGAGTTCCGCGATCCAAGCTGGGCGGTCGACGAGGTGACCGCCCTGCTGCGCGACGCAGGGGCGGTCATCTGCGCGACCGATGCGCCCGAGGATGCGTCGCCGCCCATGCTCCGCCGGACGGGCCCGTTCCTGTACCTCCGGCTCCGCCGCCACGACTACACGCCGGGGGAGGTCGCGGCATGGCACGACCGGCTCGAACCCTTCCTGGCGGTGGGCGACGACGTCTTCGTCTTCTTCCGCCACGATGAGACCGGGCGGGGCGCCGAGCTGGCGCTCGAGCTCCGGGCGACGTTCGACTAGGTGCTGCCGCCGTCGCCGTCGCCGTCGCCGCGCGAGTATTCCGCCGGCCCGAACATCACCAGGAGCACGAGACGCTCCTCGATGTCGCGGAACCGATGGTCGACGCCGGCGGGGACGAAGATGACGGAGCCGGTCGTGATCGGCCGGACCTCGCCGCCGACCGACACGTTCGCCCGGCCGGCCATCACGACGTAGAGCTCGTCCTCCGTGTGCGGGGACTGCGGGTCGGTGGCGCCCGCCTCCAGCACGTACAGCCCGCCGGACAGATCGGGGACCGAGATGAACTCGTGATACAGGCGCCCGCTCGCGAGTCGCGCGGTCTCGAGCTCGTCGAGTTCCCAGGCGTCCATCGGCGGAGCCTAGCGCGCCCGGCCGCGCGGAGACGGTCCGGGTCCGCCTGACGACCCATCCGCGCGATCCCGGATAGCATCGCCGCCATGCGACGGGCGATCGCCTCGGTCCTGATCGCGACCGCCCTGATCGGCGGTTGCGGTAACCCGGCGCAGTCCACATCGCCGTCGAGCGGCCCTGGATCCTCGGAGCCGCCCGCACCCAGCGCGACGACGCCGCCCTCTCCCACGACATCCCCCAGCGCCAGCACCCGCGGCGATGGACCGCCGCGTCTGGCCATCGAGCCCGTCGTCGACTCACTGTCGGCCCCGGTCGACATCGCGTGGCGCCCGGATGACCCATCGTCGATCTTCGTGGTCGAGCAGGTGGGCCGCGTTCGGATCGTTCGCGATGGCCGCCTCGTCGAGCGGCCGTTCCTCGACGTCAGCGAGCTGGTCCGGTCGGGCGGCGAGCAGGGCCTGCTCGGGCTGGCGTTCCTGCCCGACGGTGAAGCCGGCCGGTTCTTCGTCTATTACACCGACGACAACGGTGACCAGGTGGTGGCCTCGTACGACACCGACCCCGACGACCGGGACGTGGCCGATCCGGCATCGGCCGAGATCTGGCTCCGGATGGCCGACCGATACGGCAACCACAATGGCGGGTCACTGGCCTTCGGTCCGGACGGCTACCTATACATCGGCACGGGCGACGGTGGCGGTGCCGGCGATCCGCTCGACTCGGGTCGGCATCTCGACACGCTGCTGGCCAAGGTCCTTCGGATCGACGTGAGCGGGGAGCCCGCGGACGGCGACCCGCGCTATGGCATCCCGCCCGACAACCCGTTCGGGACGACCGCGGGGGCGCGTCCGGAGATCTGGCTCACGGGGCTCCGCAACCCGTGGCGCATGCGCTTCGACAGGGCGACCGGGGACCTGTGGATCGGCGACGTCGGCCAGGGCGAGCGGGAGGAGGTCGACGTCGCGCGGGCCGGGATCGGCGGCTATGACTACGGCTGGAACATCATGGAAGGCTCGATCTGCTATCGGGACACCTCGACCGACTGTGCGTCGCCGGATCTGACGCTTCCGGTGGCCGAGTACGACCACGGCCTCGGCTGCTCGATCACCGGTGGCGCGGTGTACCGGGGGGAGCGTTTTCCGACGCTCCATGGCTGGTACCTGTTCTCGGACTACTGCTCGGGCGAGTTCTGGGCGATCGATGCCGCCCAGGACCGGACCGATGATCCCGAGATCGTCGCCGAGACCGACTTCTCCATCAGCGCGATCGGCGAGGACGCGGCTGGGGAGCTGTACGCCACCGACCTCTCGACCGGCCAGCTGTTGTCGATCGGCGTCGCCGGCGGCTGACCGGCTGACCGGCAGGCGGGCTGACCGGCTGACCGGCTGACCGGCTGACGGGGGCTAGCTGGCCCGGTAGGTGACGGTCACCGACACCGCGATCTCCTGCGACCCTGCCTCCACCGGCGTCGCGACGTCTTCGGCGATCATCATCCGGTTGGCCTTCGCGAGCGGGAATGGCGGCCGGACCGGTACGCCCTCGACGATGTCGGTGACCCCCTCGATCGACAGGCCGGCCGCTTCGGCCAGGACGTCCGCCCGGGCACGCGCCTCGGCCATCGCACGTATCCGCGCCTGCCGCTCGGGCAGGGCAGGATCGGACACACGGAAGGCCAGGCCGTCCATGCTCGTCGCACCAGCCGCCAGGGCGCCGTCGACGACGCTGCCGAGCTGGGCGAGATCGCGGACCGTGACCTCAACGATGTTGGCGATCTCGTAGCCCGTGAGCTGCGGGGCCTGCCCATCGCGGTAGTCATAGCGAGGCTGGACCGAGAGCATCGCGGTGTTCACGTCGCGCCGGGCGACGCCAGCTGCCTGGACCGCGGTGAGGATCGAGTCCATCGTTCGACCGGCCTCGGCGCGCGCCGTGTCGACCGACGGCCTGGCCACCGTCACGCCCAGCCGGAGATCGGCGACATCGGGCTGGACGGCGACCCGACCCGTGCCGCTGACGACGATCGAGCCGGTGGCAGGCGTCCTCGCTTGGGGCATGGTCGCTGACCTCCTATCGATGGACGCTCCGATGGTAGTCGCCGTGGGCGTGTCCGGCTGGGTCCGGCTTGGGTGGTGCATGCGCGCGCCACCGGGCTGCCCGTGTCATGGCCATGCAACCCGCTGTGAGGGGTCCGGAGCGCGACCGCGACCCTCGTTCCCCGACGATGCGCTCATGCCCGCCGCCGCGGCCGCATGCCCTTCTCGGGGTGAGCCGGCTTGACCATCACCACGCGCGTCGCGACCCGCCGCGAGACTCGACACCGTCGCAACCGCGCCCGGCAGGCCGAGCGAGGCCGGGGCTGGGCGATGCCGGTCGCAGGCGCGATCACCGCCTCGACGCTGGGAGTCGTCGCCCTCGCCAGCCTGGTGGCGGTGTCGACGCTCGGCGCGATGTCGGTCGGTCTGCCCGAACCATCGACGCTGGACACGCTCGGCTTCGATCAGCCCACCATCGTCTACGACCGATCGGGCAAGGTGGAGCTCGGCCGATTCGAGGACCAGCGGCGCCGGGTGCTCCCATACGACGACATCCCGCGACCCATCCTCGACGCGACCACGGCGGCGGAGGACCGCACGTTCTGGGACAACGCCGGTGTCGACATCCCGGCGCTCATCTCGGCCGTCGCCGAGAACGCCTCGGGGACGCGCGAGCGGGGCGCGTCGACGATCACGCAGCAGCTCGTCCGCGCGCGGCTCCTGCCCGACGAGGTGGTCCAGGCCGGTGGCGACCGGTACCTCCGGAAGGTGAAGGAGATCATCCAGGCGCTGCGGCTGAGCGAGGCCTACCCGGGCGAGACCGGCAAGGAACGGGTGATCACCGCCTACCTCAACGAGATCTTCTACGGTCACGGGGCGTACGGCATCGCGGCTGCAGCCGAGATCTACTTCGGGGTGTCGGACCTCTCGAGGCTGTCGATCGGCCAGGCGGCGCTCCTGGCCGGCCTGCCGAAGGCGCCGACCTCGTTGGACCCATATCGCTACGCGAAGCCCGACAAGAAGGGCCGCCTCGTCGTGCCGCCCGGCTCTCCGCCCGTCGTCCGACGCGACTGGGTGCTCGCAGGTATCGCCTCGACCGGTCGCTGGACAGAGCTCGACGAGGAGGCGTTGCAGGCGGCCTACGACGAGCCGGTGATCCTCGCGGGTGACCGGCCGGTCCGCATCCCAGGCGGACACTTCACCTGGCAGGTGCGCCGCCAGCTCCAGGCGCTCCTCGGGCCGGACGTCGACCTCGAGCGCGGCGGGTACCGCGTCACGACGACGCTCGACTGGAGAGCGCAGCAACTCGCCCAGAAGTGGCTGGCGGCCGCCGCCATCGCGCCCAACGCGTCCAGACGTGGCGCCGAGCGGATGTTCGTCCGGGCGAAGGTGCCCCGCGCGGAGCGGGACTGGATCCGTGCCCTGCGCGGCAAGGACCTGCACAACGGCGCGCTGGTGGCGATGGACTACCGGACGGGCGACGTCCTGGCCTACGCCGGCAGCGCCGGCTATGCCCGAGATGACCTCGCGAGCCGCAAGTTCGAGCCCAAGTACGACGCGGCGGGCGATGGGGCGCGGCAGCCGGGCTCGGCGTGGAAGCCGATCCTGTACGCCGCAGCGTTCGACGCCAAGAAGCTCACGCCCGGGAGCCTGCTGCTCGACGTCACGACCGAGTTCGATCGGCGCCAGGAGTGGGCGCCCCGCGACGCCGACCAACTCGAGCGCGGCCCCGTCCTCGTACGACGGGCGCTCCAGTACTCGCTGAACATCCCGGCCGTGCGTGCCCTCGAGCGGGTCGGTAACGAGCGGGTCGCCGATACCGCGGAGGCGATGGGCATCCGCTTCGCCGGCGGCCGGGAGGCGTTCCTGCAGGCCGGGCTCGCCGGGGCGCTCGGGACGGTCGAGGTTCGGCCGCTCGACCTGACGGCGGCGTACGGGACGATCGCCAACGGCGGCATCCGAGTCCCGCCGAGGATGGTGCTGGAGGTCCGCGGACCCGACGGCCGCCTCGTGTACCGCGCGGGGAAGCCGACGGGCACGCGGGCGATCTCCCCCGGCGCCGCGTACCTCGTGACCGACATCCTGCAGGGGAACACGGACCCGGCGCAGAACGACATCTGG
>DATBMM010000058.1:0-7849 GCA_036554825.1 Candidatus Limnocylindrales bacterium | reverse complement strand
CACGTCCTCGAGTGCGATCCGCGCCGGCGCCGTGAACCGCACGAGCGTCTCACTCACGGCCCGCTACCTCGTTGGCCTGTCGCTGCGCTTCGGCTCGCGTTCGTTCGTCGCGAACACCGTGGCGACCATCACCAATACGTCCGGCGGCCCGATCGACCGCGTCGAGCTGAACACGATCGCGGCGAGGCTCGGCGGGATGCGGCTGCACCGCGTCGAGGTCGACGGTCGGCGCGTCACGGCAAGGGTCAGCGATCAGACGATCATCGTGCCGCTCGGTGGCGTGCTCGGGGCCGGGGACACGGTGAAGGTCCGTGTCCACTACCTCGCGACGTTGCGCAGGTCGCTGTCGGGCTCGAACTGGCTGTTCACGCGGACCAATGGCATCGTCGACGCCTACCGCTGGATCCCGTGGGTGAGCCGGGCGACGCCGTTCTCGCGCCCCAACCACGGCGACCCGTTCATCACGCCGGTCAGCCCCGAGGTGATCGTCAACGTCACCACGGATCGACGGCTGGTCATCGCGTCGACCGCCGACCGCGTGTCGCAGTCGTCGAACGGGCTGACCCAGCGCCTGGTGGCGCGCAACGTCCGCGACGTCACCATCACCGCTGCGCCCGACTTCCGGACCGCGACCGTCACCGTCGGCTCGAAGAAGGTCCGCTACTACTACCGCTCATCGGCGAATCGGGCGCTCATCCTCGACGCGGCGGTCGACGCCTTCCGGGCGATGCAGTCGCGGCTCGGGCCGTACCCCTACTCGATCTACAAGGTCGTCCAATCGGCCGGCGGGTACGGGATGGAATCGCCGGGCCTGACCTGGATCCCGTACGGGGTCGGCAGCGCCAACCTGCGCTACCTCGTCGCGCACGAGACCGCCCACCAGTGGTTCTACGGGCTTGTCGGCAACGACCAGGCGCGTCAACCGTTCGCCGACGAGGCGTTGGCCGATTTCGTGGCCCGCGACATCACCGGCACCCGCCGGTCGAGCCGGTGCTCGACCGGGCGGCTCGACCTCTCGATCTACCGCTACAGCGCTGCGTGCTACTACGAGGTGGTCTACATCCAGGGGGGCAACCTGCTGAGCGAAGTCCGCCGGCGGATGGGCTCGTCGCTGTTCTGGTCGACCCTTCGCCAGTACGTCGCCGCCCAGCGCTACCGGATCTCGACGACGCCGACGCTGCTGACGACCCTCGACGACGCGACGCCGGTCTACCTGTCGGCGCTCTTCCGACCGCGGTTCCCGTCCTACTACTGACCCGGGCCAGGGGGCCGGTCTAGGCGCCGCTCATCCGGCAGCGACACGCCGGTCGGCCGCAAGGGCCTGCGGCATCTGGCGGAAGGAGGCCGGCAGCAGTGGCGTCCATGTGCGCCATCCCGCGACCAGCCATGCCGAGACCGCTCGCTCCAGCGGCCCCCAGCGGAACCCGTAGGCCTCGCGCACCTCAGCCGGGAGTAGGCCGATCGACGGCCACAGCGTCCAGTCATACAGGCGAGGGTGGACTGGGGCCCGTCCCAGGACGCCGGGAAGCGGCGGGTGAAGGATCGATGCCGACAGCTCGCGTGCCGTGGCCCCGACCCGAACCGGGCCGCCAGGCCCCATCTGCGCGGCGAGATAAGCATCGAACGCATCCAGGTCGGCCGGCAACCCGCGGTCCGGGACACCGAAGGCGCGCGCGATGGGCTTGGTCTCCTCGTAGAAGCGCGCGGCGCGATCGCGCGACACCGGACCGACCCACGCGTCGTTGGCGACGATCGTCGAGTCGACGAGCGTCGCGTGGACCCACATCGACAGGGCCGGGTCGCGGGCGTCGTACCCGCGCCCGCTGATCGTGCGATGGAGCCCGTTCAACCGGCGGATCTCCGCCCGCGCCGCGGGGGTGGAGCCGTAGATGATCCGTAGGTAACTGCGGAGCGTGCCGTCCAGCCGGCGCCACGGATCCGCCCGGAAGTCGGAGTGCTCGGCGACACCCGCCGCGACCGCCGGATGGGCGATCTGCAGCAGCAGTGCGCGCGGACCGGCGCCAAGGAGCAGCATGGCCTCGCGATCGAGTCGCCAGGCTTCCGAGTCCGGGCCGAACATCCCCGGGTCACCGCGCTGCGTATCCACCGGCGCACCATAGCCGCACATCGAGGGAGGCACCGTTTGGGGCGCTGGGGTACGGGGTTCGACGCCGACCGGCTGGCGACGCTCGAGACGCGGATGTGGAAGGCCTACTACCGGCGCCAGCCAGCCCGGCTCTTCGGGTGGCTCGTGCTGGCGCTTCGGGAACAGGCGGGTGTGCGCTGGCCGACCGCCCTCGTCGCGAGCCTGCTCCTGACGCGGGCGGCCGCCCGCTTCGCCCGCACGCCGCTCGGGACCGCGAGTGGGGACTACGACCGGTTCGCGCCGGACATCGGTCGGGCGTACCTCCGCCTGGGCCTGCCTGCCGACGTCGACGCGGACGAGGTCGCTCGCCGGGAGCTGCGCTGGTGGGTGGTCCGACGGGAGATCGGCGTTTCCGCGGGCGCCGCGGCCGGCGACGCCATCACGGGGCTCTACGCGGCCATCTACCGCCTCCCCGAGGAGCGGGTCGCCGAGGCCGGCCGGCTCCGCGGGCTGGCCGCGGAGGTGCGCGACCGTGGGGCCGCCGCCGACCCGGACGGATCGACGGGACCCGGTCGAGCCTACTGGCCGGAGGTCGCCCGTCTGCTACGGGACTCGTACCGCTCGCTCAAGGTAGCGGTGGACGAGATCGATGAGCAGGGCGCCCTGCCGGCGTCTCGGACGGCCTAGCGATCCTCCGGACGGCGGCCGATGAGCCACCACGCCGCCGGGAACAGGCCCGCCGCCACGATCAGCTTGGCGGCGTCCCAGATAAGGAACTTCGTCATCCCCTCGGCGACGGCGGTCTCCCACGGGATGCCCAGCGTGATCTTCAGCCACGGGACGCCGATCGCGTAGATGACGGCCGTCCCGATGGCCATCGCCGCGAGGGCCCCGCCGATATGGCGGTCCCAGCCGAGCTCGGCCAGCCGACCGACGATGGCGGCGGCGATGACGAACCCGATCAGGTACCCACCCGACGCACCGACGATCTTCGCGACCCCGGACGAGCCCTCGGCGAATACCGACAGGCCCACGGCCCCGAGCGCGATGTAGAGCAGCAGCGCGAGGGCGCCACGCCGCCAGCCCAGCGCGCCACCCACGGTGAGCACCGCGAACGTCTGGGCGGTGAATGGCACCGGCGTGGCGGGGATCACGATCTGGGCGCAGACGGCCACGATCAGTGCGCCCGCCACGATCAGCGCGATGTGGCGCAGGCGGGTCGGGGTGCGCTCACCGACACGGATGGGGACCAGGAAGTCCGCAAGCGTGATGCCACGCTCGTCCGCGGTGCTTCGGTCGAGTCGCGGGAGGGCGATCGTCAACGGACGCTCCGGATGGGGGTCGTGCTGGGGGATGCGCGACCTCGGGCCGGAGTCTAGCACCCCGGATTCGTGCTGGATCCGTCGCTAGGATGGTCCCATGCGCAACGTCTTTCGCCGAGTCTGGCTCCTGGCCATCGTGATGGGGATCGTTTCGGCCGGCGTCGCGGCATGCGGCGGCGGGTCATCGGCGAGCGCCCCTGTCGGATCGTCGACGGCCCCGACGGCCACGCCGGCGGGCACGTCGTCGCCCGTCGAGTCGACGACGAGCTCCCCGTCGGAGGCGTTCGTGCCACAGCTGCCGGTCCAGGCCTGCTGTGCGGAGCTCGCGCTGGAACCTGGCCCGTATGCGCTTCCCGGCTGGCTCGGCCCACTGCTCCGTGTCGACGTCAACGGCGAGTGGAGCGTCATCAACGACGCGTCCGCGCGCTACCTGGCCTTCGGACGCGGGGAGAACAGCGTCGGGACCATGGCCAGCCTCATCACGCTCCTTGGCACGCCGACGGGGACGGCCGTCGACGACGTCATCGCGTCGCTCCGGTCGGATCCCGGTCTCGCGGTCGTCGGCGAGCCGACACCGGTCACCGCCGGCGACTTCTCCGGCACCGAGCTCCGTGCCAGCGCGGTCCCCAAGCCGGACCGGACCGACGACCCGGACGCCGACATCGCAGCCGGCACGATCGATCTCGATGTCCTGGAACCATTCGTCGAGCCAGGCTTCCGACTCACCACCTCGACCGCCGAGGCGAGCCTGCGGTTCCTCGTGATCGACGTCGACGAGCGGGTGGTCATCGCCTGGGTGGAGGCGCCGCCCGACGAGGCGGACGCCTTCTTCGCGGATGCCGACGAGTTGCTCGGGACGCTCGTCGCGCAATGATCGAGGGGAGCCCGCCGTGCTCCTACTCGTACCCCACGGCCCGGACGATCGAGACGCCGCTCGCCAATCGCGCCGGATAGGCCGCCGCGAGCATCGCGAGGGCGACGCCCAGGACGAACGCGACCACGACCGCCAGCCACGGGACGGCCGCGGCCAGGTCGACCCGGCCGCCTGAGAGCACGACCATCAACCCGCCGACGACGAGCCCCGTGGCCACGCCACAGATCGCGCCGACGAGCCCGGTGATCCCGGCTTCGACGACCACCGACACCCAGACCTGACGGCGGGTCATGCCGGCCGCCCGCAGCACGCCGATCTCGCGGATCCGCTCGAGCACGTTCATGGTGAGCGTGTTGACGATACCGAGCGAGGCGACGACGACCGCGACCAGCGACAGGACGTCGAACAGCCCGAAGACCCGGTCGAGCGCCGCACCGATGGCGCCCTGGATGCGATCGAGCGGGACCGGGTCGAGCGCGAGCGCGCGGGCTTCCTCGGCCAGCGCGGCCTGGTCGACGGCCGATGACGGTGTCTCGAACCGGACGGCGAACGCGTCCGCCCCGGCGACCCCGAGGCGTGCCGCATCGGGCCAGCCGACGAGGACCGATTCGCCGGAGCGTCCCGGGAGCGTCCGTTCTGCGATCCCGACGACCTCCAGGTCCAGCGCGCTGCCGTCCGCCGCGGCGACCGTCAGCACCGAACCCGGCCGCAGCCCATCCTGACCGGCGAGTCCGGCCGGCACGATCGCGGCCCCTCCCCCGTCGAGCGCCGCGAACGCCGACTCCCGGTCGCCCGCGAGGAGCCGGAGCCGGCCATCGGCCGCGAGAGCGGCGCCCCTCATGGCGGCGGCATCGAGGCGTCGGCCGGCGAGGCCCAGGTCGAAGGTCGCGACCGGGCTCACGGCGCGGACGCCCGGCACGGCGGCGAGGGTCTCCTCGATACCCTCCTCGAGCGAGCGCGGGAAGATCGACGTGACCACCATGTCGCCCGGGACGACGTCGGCGATCCAGGCGCCGGCCATGGCACGGGCGTGCTGTCCGACCCCACCGAGGGCCACGATGAGAGCCAGCCCGACGGTCAGCGCGCCGACCGTCAGTGCCGCGCGGGAGCGGTCACGGAGCACCGAGGCGCGGGCGACCCGCTCCTCCAGCCGGGCGATCACCAGGAACGGCGCTCCGGCCGCTCGGGCGAGACCGGGCAGGAGCGCCGGGACGAGCAGTGCCACGACGAGCAGCACGGCGTAGACGACGACCGCACTCACGGCCGCCGTCTCCCCCGCCGCGCGCGGCCAGAGGAGCGTGCCGAGGCTGCCGACAGCGACGAACACCCCGATGAGCCAGCGCAGGCGAGCACGCCGGGCGGACGGCAGGTCGAGGCGCGACCGGAGCGCTTCGACCGGGGTGACTCGGCCGGCCCGACGGGCGGGCTCCGCCGCGGCCGCCAGCGTCACGGTCACGCCCACGAGCAGCGCCGCCAGGGCATCACCGACGCGCACGACGGGGACGCCGATCGGCACTGATCCGACCGCCCCGATCCAGCCGGCGATGGCCGCCGCCAGCAGGCCGCCCACGACGATCCCGATCGCGGACCCGACGACCCCGACGAGCGCCGCCTGCATCATGAGATACGCGGTCACCTGGCGTCGCGTGGCCCCCGCCGCCCGGAGCAGGCCCAGCTCACGGACGCGTTCGACGACCGTCATCGAGAGCGTGTTGAAGATCAGGAAGGCACCGGCGAACAACGCGATCGCGGCGATCAACGCCGTGGTCGCCGAGAAGTCGCCGGTCGACGCCTCCATCGTGGCCGCGAGCTCTCGCGGCGTTGACACGAAGTAGGGCTCGGTCAACAGCCGCTGCTGGAACGCATCGACGACGGCGATGGGGTCGACGCCCTCAGTGAGGTCGAGGTCGATGCGCGTGAGGCCGTCGGCGCCGAACACCGCCTGCGCGGTGGCCAGGTCGGTGACGACCACCCGACCGGTCGGCCCGCCCCACGGCCCGTCTCCGGCGAGGATGCCGCCGACACGCAGATGGAGCGGCTCGTCCACGCCCTGGATCCCGAGGCGCATCCCGACCGACACGCCATCCTCGCGGGCGAGCGTCGCGCTGACGAGGGCCGATCGCTCGTCCCCGGTGTCGAGTGCGTGACCGGCTGACAGCGAGAGGTCGTGGACCCGGGCCTCGCGCTCGGGATCGACGCCGACCAGCGTCACCGGGGCGGGCAGCGGCCCCGGACCGAAGAGTCCCGTTCCGAGATACGTCCGGCGCTCGAAGCTCGGGGACGCGACCTCCACCCCGGGCGTGTCCTCGATGAAGCGCAGGCTCCGCGCGGACAGGCCGGACTCCCCGAAGGCCGCCACGCGCAGCTCGGCGCCGCCGACCATGGTCGTGATCGCACGGTCGACGGTGGCGCCGATCCCGGCGTCGGTCGCGAGACCGGCATACAGGACGGCTACGCCGAGGGCGACACCGGTCGTCGTCAGGGTCGATCGCAGGGGTCGGGCCCGGAGCCCGCGCCACGCGAGGCCATGGAGACCGCGCATCCGGGTCAGAGCCCGAGGCTGGCCAGGCGGGCGATCAGTGTCGTCGCGTCGTGGGTGCTTCGACGGCCGAGCTCGATCGTGTCGAGGATCCGCCCGTCACCGATGACGTGCACGCGGTCGGCGTAGGCGGCGGCCTTGGAGTCGTGGGTGACGAGCACGATCGTCTGGTGCCGCTCCTGGCACGACCGCCAGAGGACCTCGAGGATCTCGGTACCGGTCGTGTAGTCGAGGTTGCCGGTCGGCTCGTCCGCGAACAGGAGCGCAGGGCTGGTCACGAGCGCGCGGGCGACGGCGACGCGCTGCTGCTCGCCGGCCGACAGCTGGTCCGGCTTGTGGTGCTCCTTGCCGGTCAGGTCGACGGAGTCGATCGCCTCGCGGACCCGGTTCGCGAGCTCACCACGCGACGGATCGAGTCCGGCGATCGTGAACGGCAGGCCGACGTTCTCGATGACGTCGAGCAGCGGGATCAGGTTGAAGGACTGGAATACGAACCCGGTCCGGTCGCGCCGCAGGCGGGTGGCACGATCATCCGACAGCTCGCTGACGAGCTCCCCTTCGAGGACGACCTCGCCGCTGGTCGGCCGATCGAGGCCGCCGAGCAGCTGGAGCAGGGTGCTCTTGCCGCTCCCGGACGGCCCCATGAGCGCCACGAACTCGCCGGCACCGACCGTCAGCGACACGCCACGGAGGGCTTGGACGGTCGTCTCCCCGAGCGGGTATTCCTTGGTCAGGTCCCGAGCCTCGAGGATGATCCCATCGCGGCTGCCGTTGTCGGGCGCGTCGAGGAGTCGGGTCAGGAGCGCGGTCATCCGTGGCCTCTGCGGATCGGCTGTGGTCCGGAGGACACCGTAGGGTTGCGGTGCGGTACGCGGCAGCCGCCCGAAGGTCCGCCCGCCGCTAGTACCCGACGAGACGGTCATGCCCCGAAGTAGGCGCCCGTGACGCCGGCGACGATCGAATCGAGGAGGCTGCCCGCGTCAGCCCTGGCGACGACGCGGAGGCCCGTGCCGGTCGTCGCGAGACGC
>DATBMM010000009.1:0-3081 GCA_036554825.1 Candidatus Limnocylindrales bacterium | reverse complement strand
TCCGTTCCCGACGATGCCCTGGGCTACAGCCTGTGGACCGGTCAGCTGTTGGTGAACGGCGTCCTGATCGTCGGCGGACGCTACGAGTACGGCGATCGACCCGCAGGTCGCCCTCCGACCGACGACGCGTTCGCCGTGTCGGCTTGGGGTGGGCGCGTCCTCGACAGGCTTCCGAGGGGGCTGTCGGGCTTGGAGGCCGACGACGTGGCCATCGCCGACGGGTTCCTCGTCTTCGTGCAGGGGACGGTAGTGACCGCGTACACGGTTGCCCCTGAGGACTGATCGACATGCGCACGCATCCTGAAGGGTTCCGCACGACGACGCGACGGTGGGTCACCGCCGTGTCGATGGTGGCCGTCATCGGGTCGTCGATGGCATGGCCAGGCCGGGCCAGCGCGGCCCAGTGGGATCCCGAGTGGGAGGCAGTCGCGGGTCGGAGCGCCGATGCGGTCGCGACCGACGCGAGCGGCGATGTCTACGTCGCCGGGACCGTCCGCTCCGCCGATGCCGCGTGGCGCTCGATGGTGCTCGTGAAGTACGCGGCCGACGGGGAGCAGTTGTGGCGCCGCAGGTGGCTGGGTACTGCGGGGTTCCCGTACTCGGTCGGGCGAGACGTGGCCGTGGCCCCCGATGGCGCGAGCGTCTACGTCGCGGGCGGAGAGTTGAACGACAGCACCGAGCACGCCCGCGCCACGGTGTGGGCGTATTCCGCTGACGACGGCACCCTGATGTGGCGTCGCGCGATGTGGCCACATTCCTCTTCTGTCGCGGAGGGGATCGGCGCCGGGCCTTCGGGCCCCGTCGTCGGCGTCGCTGGTCGGAGCGAGTACCCACTCCTCGGCGATGGGCGGGTGGCCGCGTTCGGCATGGACGGCGCGAGGTCGTGGACCGCGCCGTTCGAGATCCCCACGGTGCGACGGCAGACGGACGACGCCGTGTTCGACGTCGACGTCGACACGGGCGGTCGCGTCTTCGTGGTCGGAGCGGTGGAACGGCGTCGCGTGACGATCGACCAATGGTGGGACGGCAGGTGGTCGGACGTCGATGTCGCGATCCAGCGGTACGACTCCGAGGGCCAGCTGATGCGGTCGACGCTCTTGGCCGACCCAGGAACGAAGGACCGGGACGCTGGGCTCGCGATCGATGTGTTCGATCGCATGGTCATGGTGGCCGGTCTCGAGGGCGCGACTCGCGCGGGTGGTGGGCATGCATGGATCGCTCGCGCGACCCTGCGCGGACATGTCGTCTGGTCGAGCCGTGCGGGCGCCCGTCCGTCGGTCGCCTCGGGCGTCGCGCTCACCCCGTGGGGCGACGTGCAGCTGGTCGGGCGGACCGGCGCCGGCCCGAAGCGCCTCTTCGTGCGCGCCTACTCGCCCGACGGCGTGCTCGAATCACGCCGGCACCTCGATCACGCCGGTGCGTCGGGCGTGGCGGCATCGGAGGACTCCGCGATCTACGTCGTCGGCGGAAGGACCGTGTGGCGACTGGCGCCCTGAGAGGAAGTCCCCTGAACGGTCTCCCCGCTCACACGCTCTCGAGCTCGCGCTCGAGCTGCAGGTCCTCCCCTTCCACCGCGACCTTGGGCAACGCCCGATCCAACCACTTCGGCAGCCACCAGTTGGCGTCGCCGAGCAGCTCCATCGTGGCGGGAACCAGCAGCATGCGGACGATCGTGGCATCGAGCGCCACCGCGCTCGCGAGCCCGACGCCGAACAGCTTGATGATGCGGTCGCTCTCGCCGATGAAGCTGCCGAACACCACGACCATGATCGCGGCCGCCGCCGAGATCACGCGGGCCGTCGCCGCCAGGCCGTCGGCGACCGAGAGCCGGCTGTCGCCCGTGCGCAGGTACTCCTCGCGGATCCGCGACAGCAGGAACACCTCGTAGTCCATCGACAGTCCGAACACGATCGCGAACATCATCATCGGCACGAACGGCTCGACCGGCGCCGGCTCGATGTTGAGCACGCTGCCGAACCACCCCCACTGGAAGATGGCCGTCACCACCCCGTAGGCCGCGCCGATCGAGAGCAGGTTCATGATCACCGCCTTGAGCGGCACCAGCAGCGACCGGAACACCAGCATCAGCAGCAGGAACGACAACAGCAGCACCACGCCGATGAACAGCGGCATGCGCGCCGTGAGGTACTCCGAGAAGTCGACCGCGGCGGCGACCCCGCCCGAGACCGCGACGTCGATGCCGGTGCCCTCTTCCGCGGCGGGCAGCACCTCGTCGCGGAGCCGTTCGACCAGCTCGGTGGTGGCCTCGTCCTGCGGGGCGGTCGTCGGGAACAGCCGCCACAGCGCCGCGGCCGGCTGCTCGGGATCGTTGGGCACCGCGGGCGTCACGAACGCCACCCCGGGATCGGCCGACAGCGCCTCGGTGATGCCCTCGAGCGCCGCGGGGTCGGTGCCCTCGGGGATCTCGGTGCTGAGCAGCAGCGCGCCGTTGAAGCCCGGCCCGAACCCCGCCGCGAGCAGATCGTAGGCCTTGCGCGTGGTCGTCTCCTCCGGGAAGTTGCCCTCGTCGGAGAACGCGAGCCGGAGGCTGAAGTACGGCAGCGCGAGCGCGACCAGGATCACCACGCCGGCGAGCGCAGCGATCACCGGGTGCCGCTGGATCACGCGGCTCCACCGGTAGGGGACCGTCTCCCGCAGCGGCCGTGGCGCGCGACGCGGCACCTCCTGCCGGAGCGGGGCGAAGGCCAGGCTCGCCACGATGACCACGGCGGCGAGCGCGAGCCCGACGAGGGCGAGCGGCTGGATCGTGAGGGCCACCCCCACGAGCCCCACGGCGACCAGCAGCGCGGCGATCAGCCCGCGCCACCGGGTCACCTCGACCCGCTCGCCCGCGAACCCGAGCATCGCGGGCAGCAGCGTGAGGGAGGCGACCGCCGTCACGGCGACGACGGTGGCCGCGGCACCGGCGAGGCCGGTGATGAACGACAGCCCCATCAGCACCATGCCGAGCAGCGAGATCACGACGGTGGTGGCGGCGAACGCGACGGCCCGGCCGGCGGTGTCGAGCGCCACGACCGTGGCGTCCTCGATCGAGGCGCCCTTGTGCACGTTCTCCCGGTA
>DATBMM010000004.1:0-4266 GCA_036554825.1 Candidatus Limnocylindrales bacterium | reverse complement strand
CACTCGATGGGTGGCCTCATCGCGGCCGGCTACCTCCTGTCCGATCGGCCGCGGCCCGACCTCACGGTTCTCTCCGCGCCCGGCCTGGACTCGACGCTCGCCGCCTGGAAGAAGGCCCTCGCGCCCATCCTGGCCCGCATCGTGCCGACCCTGTCGGTGCCCAACGGCGTGCCCGTCGAGACCCTGTCGCGTGACCCCGAGGTGGGCCGGCGCCTCCTCGCCGATCCGCTCAACGTGCGGACCAGCACGACGCGGTTCGGCGCCGAGGCCGTGGCGGAACAGGCGCGCGTGCGCGCAGCTGCCCGCTCGATCGGTGGACCCACGCTCGTCCTCCATGGGCTCGAGGACAAACTCGTCCCGCCGGCTGCGAGCGAGGCCTTCGAGGGCGCTCCCGGCGTCGAGCGGCGGACGTACCCGGGCCTCCGGCACGAGCTCCACAACGAGCCGGAAGGACCGGCCGTCCTCGACGAGGTCGTGGCCTGGCTCCGAGAGCGTGCTACGCTTCCGGCACAACCGAACACCGCCTCCGGGGAGCGCGTCTGAGCGCTGAGAGTGTGGCGATCGCCACAGACCCGCCGAACCTGATCCGGCTCGTACCGGCGAAGGAAGCAGGCCAGCATCGATCCAGAACGCCGTCCCGGAGTCCGGTGACGGCGGTCTCTGTGAAATCGGCCGAGGAGGTTCGGAAGCGATGACGACGACGATCGGGACGACGGCCCCGAGCGAGCTGCCCGACACGCGCTGGCGCACGCGCGACATCGTCGTCGCGGCGGTGATCGGCGTGGCCTTCGGGGTCGTGTTCTGGGTGTGGGGCCTGGCCTGGTACGGGCCGTTCGTGGCGCTCGATGCGGTCGCCCCGCCGTTGCGCGACCTCCTGTATGCCGTGTGGCTCGTGCCGGCCGTCCTCGCCCCGCTCGTCATCCGCAAGCCCGGGGCGGCCCTCTTCGCGGAGATGGTCGCCGCCGGCGTCTCGGCGTTCCTCGGCAGCGCCTGGGGTGCCGACACGCTGCTGTCGGGCTTCGTCCAGGGAGCTGCCGCGGAGCTGGTCTTCGCGTTCACGCTCTACCGCATCTGGACGTTCCCGGTCCTGGCCGTGGCAGCGGTCGCGAGTGCCGCCGCCGCCTGGATCCACGACTGGGTCGTCTACTACCAGGCCTTCGACCCGGTCGTCCAGATCGCCAGAGGTGTCGCGATGGGGATCTCGGCGATCGTCATCGTGGCCGGCGGGTCGGTCGCGCTCCACCGCGCGCTCAAGAGGGCCGGTGTGCTCGAAGGGTTCCCGGACTGACAGCGGTCGCGCTCCGGGCCCGGGACCTGGGGGTCACCTATCCCGGGGCCGACCGCCCTGCGCTCTCGGGGATCGACCTCGAGCTCGAGCCCGGCGCCGTCCTCCTCATCGTCGGCCCGTCGGGTTCCGGCAAGAGCACGCTGGCGCTGACGGCTGCGGGCCTGATCCCGGGCCAGATCCCCGCCACGATCACGGGTTCGCTCGAGCTCGACGGGGAGGACGCCCTGGCCCTCGGGCCGATCGGGATCGCGGCCAAAGTCGGCCTTGTGCTCCAGGACCCATCCGCCCAGCTCGTGATGGAGCGTGTCGAGGACGACGTCGCGTTCGGCCTCGAGAACCGCGCCTGGTCACCCGAGGCGATGCGGTCACGCGTCCCACAGGCGCTGGCGGAGGTCGGGCTGGCGGGGACAAGCCGCCAACGATCCCGCAAGCTATCGGGCGGCCAGCAGCAGCGCCTCGCCCTGGCCGGCGCCCTCGCGCCGCGACCCGGATCGCTCGTCCTCGACGAGCCGACCGCCAACCTCGATGCTGGCGGCTCCGCGGAGCTCATGCGTCTGCTGGCGGCAATCCGCGCGTCCCGCGCCGCGACGCTCGTGCTGATCGAGCATCAGGTCGACCGCGCCTGGCCGCTCGCTGACGTCGTTCTCGCGCTCGGGGCCGACGGCCGGTCGATCGATGTCGGCGATCCCTCCGATGTCCTGGCGCGATCCGGTGAGGCGATGCGGGCGGCCGGGATCTGGCTCCCCGGCGATGAGGCGGAGCGGGGAGTGTTCCCGTCGTCGGCGAGCGACACCGCCGAACCCTCCGAAAGGGATCCGCTGCTCTCCGCAAGGGGTGTCCGCTTCGGCTACGACCGCGCGGACCCGGTCGTGCGCGATGTGACACTCGACGTCGATGGCGGTGAGCGCATCGCCCTCGTCGGCCCGAACGGGTCAGGCAAGTCGACGCTGGGTCGGCTGCTGGTCGGGCTTCTCCGGCCCGACTACGGCTCGATCGCGCTCGGCGGCAGCGACCCGGCGCGGCTACCCGCCGCCACCCTGGCTCGACACGCGGGCTACGTCTTCCAGGAGCCGGAGCGCCAGTTCCTCGCGCAGACGGTCGGGGAGGAGGTGCGCCTCGGCCTGACCGGCGAGGAGCGCGAGCGGGTCGACGACCTGATGACGCGCCTCGCCTTGCCGCTGGACCGCTTCGAGACGCGCAGCCCGTACCGGCTGTCCGGTGGCGAGCAACGGCGGCTGTCGCTCGCCTGTGTGCTCGTCCGGCGTCCGGAGGTCCTCGTCCTCGACGAGCCGACCTTCGGCCAGGATCGCCACGGGTACGAGGGGCTGCTCGGTATCCTCGGGGAGCATCTCGCCGACGGTGCGGCGCTCATCGCGGCGACCCACGATGCGCGGCTGGTGCGCGATGTCGCGGACCGCATCCTCGAGATGGAAGACGGCTGGATCATCCGGGACGACGCCGCGCTGCCGGCCAGGGTGGCCGGATGATCGCGTCTCGCCTCGAGGTCGACGACAGCCAGCTCGACAGCACGCTCGGGCGGACCAGCCCGGTCGTCAAGCTCGGGATCGCCATCGTGTGGCTGATCGGGCTCGCCCTCACGCTCCACCCGGTCCCGCCGCTCCTGCTGTCCGGGGTCGCGCTGATGGCGGGCTTGACGCTCGGCGGCATCCCCCCGGCCAAGCTCGGCCGGACGTTGGCACCAGTCTGGCTGGCGGCACTCGCGATCGGCCTCTCGAACATGCTGTTCGGTGCCGCGAACGGCGACCCGACGTCGGCCACGTTGCTGCAGGTCGGTCCGCTGCGGATCGCCGAGCCGGCATTCGTCGCGGGCATCGGGATCATGCTGCGCGTGGCCGCCATCGCGGCCGTCGGGGCCGTCTTTGCGCAGACGACCGACCCGACGCGTCTCGCCGACGCGCTCGTGCAGCAGGCGCGCGTGCCGGCGCGGTTCGCCTACGGGGCATTGGCCGCGTACGGGGCGATCCCGCGCTTCGCCGAGGACCTGACGACCCTCCGCCAGGCGCGCCGGATCCGCGGCCTCGGCGGGGGCTGGCATCCGCGCCTGTTCGTCGGGTTGCTCGTGCTGGCCATCCGCCATGCCGACCGGATGGCGGTGTCGATGGACGCGCGTGCATTCGGCTCGGGGCCGCGCACCCACTACCGCGAGCTGCGCTGGTCGCCGCTCGACGTGGCCGTCGCCGTGGCGGCCGTCGCGACCCTCGCCGTCGCGCTCGCCGTGGGACGGTAGATTCGCGCGAGATTCGCGCGCAACCGTCAGGGGAGGGGATCCGCGTGACCGACAGCCGAACGATCGTGTTCTTCCCGGAAGGCGCCTACGGCCCGACCAACAACTGCGTCGGGATCGGCCAGGTGCTCCGGTCGCGCGGCCATCGCGTCGTGTTCATCATCGAGGAGTCGTTCGCCGGAACGCTGGAAGCCAAGGGCTTCGAGGAGCGCCTGATGCGCCTCGGGCCGCCGCCGGCCGAGCCCGAGGCCCCAGGCCAGTTCTGGATCGACTTCATCCGCGACACTGCGCCGGTCTTCCGCAAGTCGACGCTCGAGCAGCTCGGCGACTTCATCGCACCGACCTGGCAGGCGCTGATCGACGGCTCGAAGTACGTGAACCCTCGGCTTGCCGAGATCTTCGACGAGGTCGCCCCGGACGTCATCGTCGAGGACAACGTCGTCGCGTTCCCGGCGATCACGGCGTCGGGGCGACCGTGGGTGCGCATCGTCTCGTGCAACCCGATGGAGATGAAGGACCCGCTGATCGCCCCGTTCAGCAGCGGGTATCCGGTCGCCGACCGGTCGGGCTGGGCCGAGTTCCTTGACGAGGTGCGGCGGACCCACGGGGAGATGTGGGCCGACTTCGACGCCTTCTGTCGCGGCCACGGCGAGTCGGGCTTGACCTATGGCGAGCTCGGGCCGGAGTTCATCGCCGAGTCGCCGTATCTCAACCTGTACTCATATCCGGCCGA
>DATBMM010000353.1:0-12400 GCA_036554825.1 Candidatus Limnocylindrales bacterium | reverse complement strand
GGCGAGCTCGTCGGCCTCCTCGAGGTACTGCGTGGTGAGCAGCAGCGTGGTGCCCTCACGGACCAGGGACCGGATGACGTCCCACATCCCCAGCCGGCTGCGGGGGTCAAGACCCGTCGTGGGCTCGTCCATGAAGAGCAGCCTCGGGCGGCCGATCAGCGCGCTCGCCAGATCGAGCCGCCGGCGCATGCCACCGGAGTAGGTCTTGACCACCCGCTCCGCCGCATCGACGAGGTCGAATTGCGCGAGCAGCTCGCCCGCGCGCTCTCGCGCGGTGACGCTGGGGAGCTGGTACAGCCGACCGAACATCCACAGGTTCTCGCGGCCGGTCAGGTTCTCGTCGACCGCCGCGTACTGGCCGGAGAGCCCGATCAGCGTCCGGATCTGCTGTGCCTCCTTGACGACGTCGAGTCCTGCGACCGTCGCCCGGCCGGCATCCGGCTTGAGCAGCGTGGCCAGGATCCGGACCGTGGTCGTCTTTCCGGCACCGTTAGGCCCGAGCAGGCCCAGCACCGTGCCTTCGGCGACGGCCAGGTCGACGCCGTCGAGGGCGCGGACCTCGTGCTTGCGCGTCTTGTAGACCTTCACGAGGCCTTCGGCAGTGATCACGTCCATGCGGCGGCGCACCTCCGGGAGTCGTGGGGCGAAGGGGGAGTATAGGCGGCGCCCATCAACGGAGCGTTTCCCTGGAGCCGGCCGCCGCCATCCGCCCTTGCATCGGATCCCGACCGTACCAGTGCATCAGGAACGTTCCGTTCCTATTGTCCCAGCAGGCCCGATGTCCGCCCACAGGAACGAGATGGTCCGCCATCGGCGCCGCCGGTAGTCTCCGTGGGATGTACGACCGCGTCCGCGGCTGGCTCGATCGGTGGGGCGCGATCCTCCCGCTGCTGGTCGCCGAGTTCATCGTCTGGCTCGGCTTCGGTGGCCTGCTGCCCGTGCTCCCGATCTACTTCAAGGAGCAGGGGCTCGACCTGGCCACGCTCGGGCTGGTCATCGCTGCCTGGCCGGCGGCCCGGCTGATCACCGAGCCCATCTTCGGCTGGATCGCGGACCGGACGGCGCGCGTGCCGCTGATGGTCATCGGGCTGGTCGCCACCGGTGTGTTCGGCGCGCTGCCGCTGGTCTGGACCGGCCCGGTCGCATTCCTGCTGCTCCGAGCAGGCGCCGGGCTCGGAGCGGCCATCTACGACCCGGCGGCCCGTGGCTTCCTGACGGACGCGACCCCGCCCGACCGGCGCGGCGAGGCATTCGGGCTGTACGGCGCGGCCCAGATGGGCGGGCTCTTGCTGGGCCCATCGATCGGCGCCTTCGGCGCCGAGCATTTCGGCGGCGTCGCCTTCGTGTTCGTGTTCAGTGCCATCGCCGCGATCGTCGCGGGTGCCGGCATCGCGGTCCGCGTCCGCGAGGAGGGGCCGGCCCATAAGGCCGATGCCTCCCCGTCGTTCGACCGGACCACGCTGCCGCCCGATTCGCCCTACGTCGAGGGACGGGCGGCCGCGGACATCGCCGCAGACCGAGCGCCGCAGGCCGGACGGGCGGTGACGTCGGATGGCCGCGCGCGGACGATGCGCCTCCTCAACCGCGGGCTGATCGCGGCGATCATCCTCAACGCCGGTGGCTATTACGGCGGCGGGACGTACGAGGTCATCTGGAGCCTGTTCCTGCAGGGGCTCGGCGCGGACCTCGCGCTCATCGGTCTGACGTTCGCGATGTTCGGGTTGCCGGTGCTGGTGCTGTCGCCGTATGCCGGTCGGCTGGTCGACCGCCGTGGTTCCCTTGGGTTCATCGTGCTCGGGATGGTCCTGCCGGCGGTGACCGGCATCCTCTACACGCTGATGCGCGACCCGGCCTTCGCCGTCCCGCTGATCCTCGTCGAGGCCACAGGCTTCGCGTTCCTCAACCCGGCGCTTTACGCGGTGGTGGCCGCGAGCTCGCCTCCGGGTCGGTCGTCGACGGCGCAGGGGCTGTTCGGCGCGGCCGGGACCCTCGGCTTCATCGTGGCGTCGGTCACGACGGGGATCCTCGCCGAGCGAAGCATCCTGCTGCCGTTCTACACGTTCAGCGCGGTGATGATGGTCTCGCTCGTGATCGCCATCGCCGTCGGCGGGTCGCGGTTGCAGGGCCGGCCGCCGGAGGCCGCCACGCGCGTCCCGGCACCCGCGACCTGATGCGGGTCTCGTCCTCGGCGGCGCCGCGTGGAACCGGATGATCCACGTGGACCGGTCGTCGGACGGCCAGCGCGTCGTGCGGCCGCCCATTTGACCGATTCGGGGCCCCTCCCTATCATTGGCGGTCGCGGGGTGGAGCAGCGGCAGCTCGTCGGGCTCATAACCCGAAGGTCAAGGGTTCGAATCCCTTCCCCGCAACCAACACGCCTTCTTCCTGAACCCCGGGTCCCGACCAACCCGGGGTTCAACCTTTCTCGAGCCTCGATGCGGTCAGGGGATCGCGACGCGTTGCCAGGTGGCGCCCTCATCGCTCACGAACGGCGCCACCGTGGTCTCGTAGGTCTCGAGGTCCGTCACGTAGGTCTGCTTCTCGCCCCAGAGGATGGAGATGAGCTGCGTGCCATCGGGCGAGATCTCATAGCCAACGCCCTGACCGGCCGTCGACTCGATGCCGAGGTCGATCGGCTCCGCGCCATCGACGAGCGGGACGATCTTGAGCGTGTCGGTGATGCCGACCTCCTCGTTGCCGCGACGGCGCTGGTACACGATCCGATCGGTCCCGCGCAGGAAGCTGGCGTTCAGTTCGTCGTCGGCCCAGTCCTCGAACTCGTAGCGCGTATCCGAGACGAGGGTCCCGTCCGGCGAGATCTCGGCCAGGTGGACGCGCAGCCCGCTGTGGTTGCCGGCCTGGACGTCATGGATCTGGTCGTACAGGACGCGCCGGCCATCGCCGGACCAACGATGGTTGCGAACGTCGTACTCGGTCTCGAACAGCTTGTCGCTCGCGATCGGGAGGCGCTGCAGCCCGCTCCCGTCGCGTGCGATCAGGTACAGGCCCCAGTCGCGGCCGTCCTTGCCTAGGAAGCTGAGCTGTGTGCCGTCGGGAGGACGCCATGCGACTTCGGTCGCGGTGACGTCCAGGTCGAAGTCGGTCGCCGGCGAGCCGTCACTCGGCACGATCGACAGGGTGTCCTTGCCCTTCACGCTGTGCGTGACGGCGATGGCGTCTCCTGCGGGCGACCAGTCGATCCCCGAGATGAGCCGGTACTCGCCGGCCAGCATCTGCACGCCGGTGCCGTCCGGGCGACTGATCCCGAGCGTCATGGGAGCCCGATCGTCCGCTTGCCGCGCGAAGAGGAACCGGTCGCCCTGCCGGGAGAACCCGACGATCAGCTCTGTGTCGGGGCCGCCGATCAGCAATCGTTGCGGGCGATCGACGGCGTCCCGGACGAAGATGTCGCCGGAGTCCGAGTAGACGACGAGCCCGTTGGCGGCCGGCCCGAACGGCTGCGGCTGCCGTTGCGAACCCACATAGACCGCCACCATCGTGGCGAGGAGCGCCGCCAGGATCGCGAGGACGGCGAGCTGGCGCCAGGGAAGGCGCGCCATCGGGACGCGCGCGGAAGCGAGTTCCACAGGGAGCCACCTTTCGGGGAACGTCCATCGCGGTCGCTGGCGACGCGTCGCCGTGGTCGCAAGGACGCCATCGATGTAGTCGGGATAGGTCCCCATCGCGATGTCATCGAGGATGAGCGGGAGGTCGCGCTCGAGGCGCTGCTCGAACGTCATGCGAGCTGCCCTCCTGCCATCGGTTCGCGCTGGGGTTCGTCGGCCGCGTCGGAGATCGCCACTCGCATCTGCCCGAGGGCGCGGTGGAGCCGCGACTTGACCGTGCCGACCGGGATCCTGAGCGTGGCCGCCACGTCGGTCATCGGCATGCCCAGGTAGTAGTGCAGGACGACGATCGCCCGACCGTCCGGGTCCAGGGCCCGGAGCACGTCCTCGACGAGGTCGCGCCGGGCCACGGTCGCCGAAACGTCGGTGATCGCGGGATGGTGGATCGGTGTCAGCTCGACCTCGATCGGTCGTCGTCGTCGACGGCGCGCGAGGTCGAGACAGGCGTTGACGATCAGGCGATGGAGCCAGGCGTCGAACCGGTCGGGCTCGCGAAGTCCCGGCAGGTCGCGCCAGGCCCGGATCAGGCCATCCTGGACCGCGTCGCGTGCGAGCTCCGGGTCCCGGAGGATGAGGCGGGCTGCGCGGTCCAGCCGCACGACGGCAGCCCGGGCAAGCTCGGAGAAGGCGTCATGATCGCCCTCCCGCGCTCGCTCGACGAGCCATCGCTGGTCCACGGTCGCCTCGGCTGCGGCGCGACCTCGGTGGTCGCGCTCACAGCCTATGGCGTCGCCGTGTCGCGAACGGTTCTCGGCGGTCTACGGCGCGAGCCGTTGCCAGCTCGTGCCGGACCCGACCTCCCAGGCGGCGAGGGTCCCGGTGCCGGTCGCGATGTCGATGATCATCGGCGGCTGGGGGGTCCCATCGGTCTCCGCGAGGACGAGCGGACCCGGGACGGCCACGAGCTTCGTGCCGTCCGGGGAGTACTCGAGGATGGCCCCTTCCGGCACGGGCACCGATCCGACCTCCTGGATCGGTCCGCCCGCGGCGGGCGCGATGCCGACCGCGCGGATCTCCCACCCGCCGCTCGCGACGGGCAGCCAGCGGTTGAACGCCACGTGCCTGCTGTCGGGCGACCAGACGACGTCGTTCTCGACCCAGATCCCCGTGGCATCACCGGCCTGGTGCAGGTCCGACCCGTCTGCGTTCATGACGTGGATCCGGACGTTGCCGTCGCCCACCGGGCCAACGATGCCGAGCGCGATCATCCGACCGTCGGGGGACCACCGGACGTTCTGGCTGATGGCGCCGATCCCACCGGCCGCAGGTCGTTCGAGGATCTTGGTCTGGTGCGAGCCATCGGCGTCCATGACGAAGAGCGCGGTCGACGTGCTCGTGTCGACTTCGTACAGGATCTGCGCGCCATCGGGCGGACGGAACGCACCCGCGAAGATGTGCACGCCGCGCGCGAGCACCTTCGGCGGCTCCGAGCCGACCGCATCGACGCGGGACAGGGTGCCTGTCGTCGTGCACAGCAGGATGTAGGTGCCGTCAGGTGCCCATTCGACGGTGTCGTCGATGGAGACCGGGTCCGCGACAAGGACCCTTGGATCGCGGCCATCGCTCATCGCGACGACGATGTCGAAGCGATCGGGCGTGTCCGGCCGGGCGCGCAGGAGGGCGACCTTTGTGCCGTCGGGCGAGAACATCGGCCGTCGATCGGCCTCTGGTCCGGCGACCACCGTCACCGTCGCTCCGGTCCGTGGGTCGACCGTATAGATGTCGCCGGCCAGCGAGTACGCGACCACCCCGTTGGCGGCGACGCCGAACGGCGGAGGAAGCCGGTGCTGGCGCGATCCGATGTACGCGGCCAGTGCCGCGGCGATCAGGATCGCGATGAGCGCCAGCACGCCGAGCTGGCGCATCGGGAGTCGGGTCATCTGGACCCGCGTCGTGACGAGTTCCATCGGGAGCCACCTTCCTGGGAACGTCCAGGCCGGCCGCTGCTGCACGCTCGCGACCTGCCGGACGAGGTCATCTCGGTAATCGGGGGTCCCAGCCAGGTAGAGGTCGGCGAGAAGCGCCGGCAGGTCCTGTTCGAATCGTCGAGGCGAGGTCATGACAATCCTCCCGCGACGCTCGCCGGGACAGGTTCGGGCTCGGCCGTCACGGTGATCCGCATCGCGGCGAGCGCGTAGTGGAGCCGTGACTTGGCCGTCCCGAGCGGGATACCCAGGGATCTCGCCACCTCCGGCAGCGGCATCCCCAGCAGGTAATGCAAGGCGACGACCGCCCGATGGCCCGGCGCCAGGCCGGCGAGGGCCTGGTCGAGCAGCTGGCGGTCCGCGAGGCCACCCGCGAAGTCGTGGGTAGCCGGGGCGTCGATCGGCGTCAGCTCGACCTCGATGACGCGTCGCTTGCGGCGACGGACGAGGTCGAGGCAGGCATTCGCGAGGAGTCGTTGCAACCAGGCGTCGAAGCGGTCCGGATCGCGAAGACCGGGCAGGTCGCGCCAGGCGCGGATCATGGCCTCCTGGACGGCGTCGCGCGCGAGCTCCCCGTCGCGGAGGATCAGACGGGCGGCCGCGTCCAGCCGCGCGAGACGCACGTCGAGGAGCTCGGCGAAGGCCTCATGATCGCCTCGCCTCGCCCGTTCGACGAGTCCTCGCTGGTCCACGGTCGCCTCGGGTGACGGCACGACCTTGGTAGTCGTGCTCGACAGCGTATGGCGTCCGTGTCGGCCGGAAGGTTCACCGGTGCGCAGCGCGCCCTACCATCGCGGCGATGCCCCCGTTCTACCGGTTCGTGCCGTCGCTGCTGCGCGAGACCGCCGACTTCCGGCGCCTGTGGCTCGGCCAGACCGTGTCCGTGTTCGGCGACGAGGTCGGCCGGATCGCGGTGCCGCTCGTCGCCGTTCTCGTGCTCGGCGCGGACGCGGCGGAGATGGGATCGCTGACCGCCGCGGGGCTGCTGCCCCACCTGCTGTTCTCGCTGGCGGCCGGTGTGTGGCTCGACCGGGTCCGCCGTCGACTGCGGGTCATGATCTGGGCCGACGTCGGTCGGGCGCTGTTGGTCGCGACCGTGCCCATCGCCCACGTGCTGGGCGCGCTGACGATCGCACAGCTCTACATCGTCACGTTCCTCGTCGGATCGCTGACGGTCGCCTTCGACCTGTCGTGGAACACCGTCTTCGTCTCGGTCGTGCGCCGCGATCGCTTCGTCGATGCCCAGGCGCTGTTGCACGGAAGCCGGTCGCTGGCGTACGTCGGCGGGCCATCGATCGGTGGCATCCTCGTGCAGGTCCTCGGCGCCCCGCTGGCGGTCGCCGCCGATGCCATCTCGTTCCTGGGGTCGGCGGTCTTCCTGCGCCGGATCGAGTCGCCGGAACCCGAGGTCGAACCGGAGACCGGCAGCCTCCGGGAGCGGCTCATGGTCGGGCTCCGGTTCGTGGCGACGGATCCGATCGTGCGGCCCGTCCTGCTGTCGGCGGCGACGATCAACCTCTTCAACCTGGCGTTCACGGCCCTGGTCATCCTCTATGCGACGACGCAGCTCGGGGTGAGCCCAGGAGCGCTGGGTCTGGCGCTGGGCTCGGGCGCCGTCGGCGGCCTGCTGGGGGCGGCCATCGCGGCGCGGGTGGGCCGGCGCATCGGTCTCGGGCCGGCCTACGCCCTGGGCTGCGTGCTGTTCCCGTTGCCGCTGGTCCTCATCCCCGTGGCCGACCCGAGCCTTCCGATGCCGGTCATCCTCGCGCTGCTGTTCGGCTCCGAGTTCGGGGCCGGCCTCGGCGTGATGATCCTCGACATCAACGTGGGCGCGATCCTGTCAGCCCGCTATCCGGATCGGATCCGCTCCCGGGCGGTCGGCGCGTTCCGGTTCGTGAACTACGGCATCCGGCCCATCGGGGCGCTGCTCGGCGGTGCCCTTGGGACGCTGATCGGCGTGCGCGAGGCGCTCTTCGTGACGTCCGTCGCCGCGGCCCTCGGCATCCTCTGGCTGATCAGGTCCAGGGTCCTGCGGTTGCGGGACCTCCCCGAGGCCGCTCCTGACGCCTGATAGCGCGTCCATCACGAGGGCAGGCGACACGTCAGCGGATCCGGTCGTAGTGGCGCTGGAACTCCTCGTCGGACATCGGTCCGCCGATCTGCATCGAGCGGAGGACCCCCTGCCGATCGACGAACCAGGTGTGCGGCCGCGCGACGACGCGATATGCCCGCTTGAGCGATTCCTCGGGATCGACCACCGTGGGCCACGTCGCGCCGTACTCCGCGACGAACTGGCGCGCCGGCTCGGCGGGATCGTCGGTCAACACGCCGACGATGGCCAGGCCGTCGGCGGCATGCGCGTCGAGCTCGCGCAGGAATTGCGGGAACTCCTCGCGACACGGGACGCAGGATGGACCCCAGAAGTTGACGACGACCGGCCGGCCACGAAGGGATGCCAGATCGAACGCCGCGCCGTCGAGCGTCGTGCCGACGATGGGTGGCGCCGCCTGGCCGATGGTCGCTCGGTCGTCGGGCAGCTCCCCATTGACGAACCACCACACGCCGGCGGTCGTCAGGGCCGCGATGGCGAGAGCGATGAGGATCGGACGACGCGACGTGATGGCGACCCTACGCGAACGTGCGCTACTCGACCGTCGCGGATCCGGTCATGTTCGGATGGATCGTGCAGATGTACTGGTACGTGCCGGCGGCCAGTGGCGGGACCTTGACGACCACGTCGGCGACTCCAGTGATGACCTCGCTCTTGAAGACCTCGGCACCTGAGGCGTCCTTGAACGCGACGTCGTGCGGGATACCGGCGTCCTCGTTGAAGTAATGCAGGTCGAACGGCGTGTCGGCTGGTGCGGTCAGCGAGGTCTCGACGAACGCGATCCCCTTGGCGTGGAGTTGCAGCCCACCGCCGGCCCCGGGCGATGCACCGGGCTCACCAGGTGAGGCGTTGGGCTCACCCGGCGAGGCGCCCGGCTCTCCCGGTCCGCCCGGCTCGACCGGCACGCCGCCGGACGGCACGGGAGCCTCGCCGCCC
Organism: Candidatus Limnocylindrales bacterium; assembly: GCA_036554825.1. Lineage (GTDB taxonomy): Bacteria > Chloroflexota > Limnocylindria > Limnocylindrales > CSP1-4 > SPCO01. The sequence continues at coordinate 3,803 of DATBMM010000353.1, read as the reverse complement.
GCGGCGCGCGGTGGGATCCAGCCCACCTGGATCACGAACCCGGCGACCAGCAGGACCGCGAGCCCGGTGAGCAGCATCTTCGGCGGTCGCGGGTCGGGTGGGTTCACGAGGTGGCCCGTGACGTCGGCCTCCTCGGTCTTCACGTACTCCGCCCTGGCGGCGGTCATCCAGCCGACGATGCTGAGGACGAAGCCGACGAGTCCCACCGCCATCAGCCACTCGCCGAAGACGAGGCCGAGGAAGAGCATCCCCATGCCGATGGCGCCCAGGAATGGCAGGAACGACGGGCCGGGCATGTGGACGCCGGCCGGCGGCCCGCTGTGGGTCACCGCTGGCAACGGCGGGGCCGTCGCCCCGAGGTCGTGGTCGTACAGACGCACCGCCTCGACCAGCCAGTAAAGCAGCGTGATCGACAACCCGATCGCGCCGATGACCAGCAGGGGTCCGCCGAACACGAGCCCGAGGAACAGCAGGAACGCCCCGAGGGCCGCGAGCGCCGGCGACCAGGACGGGCCGGGCATGTGCACGCCGGGCGGGGGCACCGGCTCGATGCGCACCTTGCCGCGCCGCGGCTTGGGCGCTCGCGCGACCTTCCAGAGGAGCACGACGATGACGACGACCGACCCGGCGAACACGAGCACCGGCAGCATCGCGATGACCGTGCCCCAGTCCGGGATGACGAACTTGCTCGTCAGCTCCAGGATCCCGTTCCAGATGTCCTCGAACATGGGCGAGGGTCAGTCGTTCGGGGAGCCGGCGATCAGGACGTAGGCCATGATGCTGACCGCGACACCGAGCAGGATCAGCATCGTGACGCCGGCGATGTCGGCGTGGAAGTCCGCCCAGTACTGGACGAACCAGTACACGACGCCGACGAGCGAGAAGAACAGCCCGACGGCGATCGCGTTACGCGGGTGACGGAGGGGATGCACGGCTAGACCGCGGCCGGGGCCTTGCCCGGCAACAGATACAGCAGCGAGAAGAGCAGGATCCACACGACATCGACGAAGTGCCAGTACAGCGACACGGCCTCGACCGCGTCGTGATGGCGGGCCGAGAACTGGCCAGCGAGGCCGCGGTAGAGCACGACCGCGAGCATGATCGCGCCGCCGAAGACGTGGGCGCCGTGGAAGCCGGTCAAGGTGAAGTAGGTCGTCCCGAAGGTCCCCGCTGACAGGGTGATGCCCTCCTCGTACAGCAGGATGTAGTCGGTCGCCTGCATGACGAGGAACACGACGCCGATCACGAAGGTCACGCCGATGTTGCGCAGGAACGCGGTCCGGTCGCCGCGCCGGATGCCCCAGACGGCGAACTGGCACGTGAAGGACGAGAGGATCAGCAGGACCGTCGCCGGCCCGACGAGCGGCAGGATCTCGAGGTGGAAGGCCTCGCCGGTCTCGACGTTGAGCGGCGGCCACTGCGGGGCGTTCGCGCGGACGTTGAAATACGCCGCGAACAACCCGGCGAAGAACATGACCTCGGAGGTGATGAACAGCAGCATCCCCAGGACGACATTGCTGATGCCGCCCCGCTGGTCGTGGGCCAGCCCGGCGACCGGGCTGTGCTCCTGGGTGGTCAGGGCGTGACTGTCGCTGGCCATCGCGTCAGTGGCTCGTCGACGACGACTGCGGCAGGACGGCGGTCGCCGCCGGGGCCGCGTGGCCGTGGCGCAGGTCGAACAGCGGGCGCTCGGAGCGGATCTCCGGCAGGTGATCGAAGTTGTAGGGCGGGGGCGGCGAGCTGGTCGCCCACTCGAGCGTGTTGCCCTCCCACGGGTCGTCGCCGGCAGGCTTGCCGCTTCGGAGCGACACGAAGATGTTCCACAGCAGCGGGACCATGCTGGCGGCGATGATGAACCCGCCGACGGTCGCGGCCAGGTTGAGATCGTTCCAACCGGCACCGCCGGCGTAGTCGGCGATCCGCCGCGGCATGCCGGCCAGGCCGAGCTGGTGCATCGGGAAGAACGTGAGGTTGAACCCGACGAACATCAGCACGAACTGGATCTTGCCCAGTCCCTCGCTGAGCATGCGCCCGGTCATCTTGGGGAACCAGTAGTAGAGGCCGGCCATCACCCCGAACACCGATCCGCCGAAGAGCACGTAGTGGAGGTGGGCGACCACCCAGTACGTGTCATGCAGGGCGAAGTCGACGGGGACGGCCGCCGAGAAGGCGCCGTTGATCCCGCCGATCAGGAACATGCTCAGGAACCCGAGCGCGAAGAGCAGCGGGGTCGACAGGCGCAGCTTGCCGCGCCAGAGCGTGAAGATCCAGTTGAACATCTTCACGCCGGTGGGGACGGCGATGAGGAACGTCATGAGGCTGAAGAACGGCAGGTACACGGCGCCGGTCGTGAACATGTGGTGGGCCCACACCGAGAACCCCAGGGCGCCGATGCCCGCCGTCGCGAAGACGAACGCCTTGTAGCCGAACAGTGGCTTCCGGCTGAACACGGGCAGGACCTCGCTGATCATGCCCATGGCCGGTAGGACCATGATGTAGACGGCCGGATGCGAGTAGAACCAGAACACGTTCTGGTAGAGGATCGCGTCGCCGCCGTTGCGCGGGTCGAAGAACGCGCCGCCGTAGTTGCGGTCGATGAACAGCATGATGAGCGCGCTCGTCAGGACCGGCGTCGCGAGCAGGCCGAGGACCGACGTCACGAGGACCGTCCAGACCATGATCGGCATGCGGAAGAGCGTCATCCCAGGTGCCCGCATCTTGAAGATCGTGACGAGGAAGTTGACCGCCCCGAGGATCGAGCTCGTACCGACGAGCACGACCGCCACGAGCCACAGGTCCTGGCCCGGCCCGACGCTGCCCAGCGGTCTGTCCTGGGTGAGCGGGCTGTAGCTCGTCCAGCCGGCCGCGGGTACCGACCCCACGAAGAAGCTCAGCAACAGCAGGATGCCGGCCATGGGCAGCATCCACAGCGACAGCGCGTTGATGCGCGGGAAGGCCACATCCGGAGCGCCGATGTGGAGCGGCACGATGTAGTTCCCGAAGCCGGCGAGGACCGGGATGATGAACAGGAAGATCATGAACGTGGCGTGCATCGTGAACAGCTCGTTGTAGGTCTGATCCGCGACGAGCTGGAGACCGGGTTGCGCCAGCTCGCTGCGCACGCCAAGGGCGAGCAATCCGCCCAGGAAGAAGAAGATGAACGAGTTGATCAGGTACATGATCCCGATCTTCTTGTGATCGGTCGTGGTGATCCACTCGTACAGCGTGCTGCGATAGGTTCGGGCGGCCGGGTGGAGCGCGGTTGTCGCCACGTCGGACTCCTACTGGACCGTGAGTGTGCCGGCCATGTTGGGATGGACCGTGCAGATGAAGCCATAGGTGCCGGCGGCGAGCGGCGGCACGTCGTAGATCTTCTTGGCGGGGCCAGGGAAGATCTCGCCGCGGAAGACCTCCGGACCCGTTGGCGACCCTTCGTGGATCGCGATGTTGTGCGGGATCGACGCGTCTCGATTGTCGAACTCGATCTGGAACGGCGTGTCCGCCGGAGCAGTGAGCTCCGTCTTGTCGAAGGCGATGTTCTGGGCCGCGATCATCAACGGTGCTGCGCCCGGCGGTGCCGACCCGTTCGACGGCTGGGGCGGCGGTGACGGCGACGCCGCAGCCTCGGCGATCTTCTGCTCGAGCCAGGTATCGAACTCGGCGCTCGCCACCGTGTGCACATCGAAATGCATCGCGTTGTGGCCGGCCCCACACAGCTCGGCGCATTGGCCGTGGAACGTCCCGCCGACGTCGTCCTCGTTGATCGTGAATTCGAAGCTGTTGGTACGGCCGGGGACGACGTC
>DATBMM010000350.1:0-2450 GCA_036554825.1 Candidatus Limnocylindrales bacterium | reverse complement strand
TCTGGGCCGTGTCTCAGTCCCAGTCTGGGTGATCGTCCTCTCAGACCACCTACCGATCGTCGCCTTGGTGAGCCGTTACCCCACCAACGAGCTAATCGGACGCAGGCCCCTCCCGAAGCGCCTTGCGGCTTTACTGATGCGTCTGAACGCATCACCACATGCGGTATTAGCCACCCTTTCGGGCAGTTATTCCCCACTTCGGGGCAGGTCACCTACGCGTTACTCAGCCGTCCGCCACTAACGCTTACAGGCAAGCCCGTAAGCATCCGTTCGACTTGCATGTCTCATGCACGCCGCCAGCGTTGATCCTGAGCCAGGATCAAACTCTCCGAAAAGAACGCGCCGTGTCACCACGGCGACTTTCGATCCGAGGGTTTGATCGCTCGCACATCCTGATCCAGATGTTTCCTGTCACTCTTCAATTGTTAAGGTGCAGCGTCGAGGCATGACTGCACGCGGCGCAGAACCGTAATCATACGGCTCAGCCCCATCGAGCGTCAAACGCACCGAGGGTGCCAGACCGGGACTCCGATCCGGTTCGCACCACCTCCTGGGAAGCGGCACGGCCGCGAATACTAGGTGGTGCTCCGGAGGCCTGTCAAACGCCCGGCGGGGCCTCGTGCCGTTCGTTCGCCCCACGAACGACCGAACCGACAGACCATCACTGGTTCGCCCGTTCGCTCGCCCGGCGAACGACCCGACCGCTGGACGGCCGCTCAGGGTCGCTCGTTGGCCCGTTCGTTCGCCCGGTGAAAGAAGCGTGGCAGCGACGGTCTCGGGGTCAGACGACCTCTCAGCACCGCGTTCCGTATGAACGTGCAGGGCTGACGTCCGGAACCGCTAGAACAGCCCGCTCTCGACGAGCAGGACCAGGGCCGCGGCGGCCACCCATGACAGCAGCGCCAGCTCGACCGAGCCGGGGTTCCCGAGCGGGCCGGTGAGCACGAGGTAGAGCAACAGCCCGACGACCGCGGCGATCCCCACCTTCACCAGGCGCAGCCCGATCTCGTTGAGCAGGTGGCTCACGTCAGACCGCGCGCCGTCCCTGGAGCGCGCGGATGAGCGTCACCTCGTCGGCGTACTCCAGGTCGCCACCGACCGGCAGGCCGCGCGCGATGCGGGTCACCGACCCGACCACCGGTTCGAGCCGCTCGGCGAGGTACATCGCGGTGGCCTCTCCCTCGAGCGTCGGGTTCGTCGCGAGGATCACCTCCTCGAACGGTTCGCCGGACCGAGCGACTTCGTCCGCGCGCTCGAGTAGCTCGCGGATCCGGAGGCGCTCTGGACCGATGCCGTCGATCGGCGAGATGGCGCCATGGAGGACGTGGTAGCGGCCCTTGAACTCGGCGGTCCGCTCGAGCGCGAGGACATCGAGCGGCTCCTCCACGACACACAGACGGCGCTGGTCACGAGCCGCGTCACGACAGATCGCACACAGGGGTTCGTCGCTGATGTTGAAACAGACGTCGCAGAACACGACCTTGTCCCGGACGTCGACCAGGGCGGCGGCCAGCGTGCGCGCCTCGACGTCGGGCGCGCGCAACAGGTGATACGTCAGGCGCTGCGCCGTCTTGGGGCCGATGCCAGGCAGGCGCGCGAACGACTCGATGAGGCGCGCGACGGGCTCGATCAGCGGGGTGGCCACCCGGCGTTCACATCCCCGGGATGCGCAGGCCGCCGGTCACGGCCGCCATCTTCTGCTCCGCCAGGTCGCGCGATGCCCGCAGCGCGTCGTTGACCGCCGCGACCACGAGGTCCTGCAGCATCTCGACGTCCTCGGGGTCGACCGCGGACGGGTCGATGGTGATGCTGACGAGCTCCTGCTTGCCGGTCACCGTCGCGCTGACGACGCCACCCCCGGCCGAGCCGTCGACCGTGGCGGCCTCCAACTCGGTCTGGATGCGCAGCATCTCCTGCTGCATCTGCTGCGCCATGCGCTGCAGGTTGCCCATCCCCATCGTGCGTGACCCTCCTCGTGTCGTGGCGCCAGTCTGACCGATGCGCGGCGGACGTGGCGGGCTGGGGCGTGTCAGTCGACCTCGGCGACGTCGACCAGGTCCTCGCCGAAGATCCGCCGCGCCTCGGCGACGAGGTCGTCGACGGCGACGAGCGGGGCGACCTCGATATTGGTGGCCACCGACCGGACGCTGATCTCGCGCCCGAGATGACCGCCGACGGCAGCCTCGACCTCCTCGCGACGCCGCTCGGCATGGTCCTTGAGGAAGGCCTTCGCCTCCGGGAAGCCGAGGGTCACGACGTTGCCGTCGACCGCGATGGGCCGGCACTCGGTCAGGACGGCCCGGGTGGCCGGTCGGACCGAGCCGACGATGGTCGGCCAGTCGGTGACCAGCCGGTCGAGGTCATCGCCGACACCGATCGACACGGCGACGGGTTCACGCGGCGGCTGCTCGACCGGCGCGTCGACCGGCGTCTCGACCGGCGCCTCGACC
>DATBMM010000340.1:0-4296 GCA_036554825.1 Candidatus Limnocylindrales bacterium | reverse complement strand
GGCGAGCTGAGCATGGGCTGGCGGTCCAAGTCGGTCGGCTCATTCGACTCGGAGTACGGCTACTCGACGATGGGCTACGAGATCGCCGGGGCGTGGGGCGCCCGGCTCGCGCGACCGACCGGCGACGTCATCGCCTGGGTCGGCGACGGGTCGTACCTGATGATGAACTCGGACATCTACTCGACCGTCATGACCGGCCAGAAGGTGATCTTCATGGTCTGCGACAACGGCGGGTACGCGGTCATCAACCGGCTCCAGGTGAACACCGGCGGCGCCGAGTTCAACAACCTCCTCTCGACCACCCGGCACGAGCGCTACTTCCAGGTCGACTTCGTCAAGCACGCCGAATCGATGGGTGCGATCGCCGAGCGAGTCGAGTCCGTCGAGGAGCTGCCGGCGGCGTTCGCCCGCGCCAAGGCTGCCGATCGGAGCTACGTGATCGTCGTCCCGATCGATCAGTACACCTGGACGGAGGGCGGCGCGTGGTGGGAGGTCGGCATCCCGGAGGTGAGTGAGCGCGAGAAGGTCCGCGCGGCACGCGATGCCTGGGAGGACGCCAAGCAGCACCAGCGCGTCGGCGTCTAGGCGGACGTCGTGGGCGACTTCGACGATCGCGTCGTCATCGTCACGGGTGCCGGCTCGTTCATCGGCGAGGCGATCGGAGCGGTCGTCATCGAGGGCGGCGGCCGGGTCATCCTCGCCGACCGTGCCGTCGAAACGGGCGCTGCGGTCGCGGATCGGCTTGGCGAGCGTGCCCTGTTCGTCGAGACCGATGTCGCCATCGACGCCGACCTGGACCGACTGATCGCGACCGCGATCGATCGATACGGGCGACTTGACGGCGTCGTCGGCGGTAGTGCGAACTTCGAGGACGAGCGCCTGGCGAGCGATCGCGCGATGTGGCAGCGCGTGCTCGACGTGAACGTGGCCTCTGCCGCGGTGCTCACGACGAAGGCGGCTGCCGTGATGCGACCCGGCGGCGCGATCGTCCATATCGCGTCGGTGAGCGGCCACGTGTCGCAACCGCAGCGGGTCGTCTACAACGTGTCGAAGGCCGGGTTGCTGATGCTGGTCAAGAGCGCCGGCAACCATCTCGCGAAGCGGGGCATCCGGGTCAATGCCGTCTCCCCGGGTTGGACCTGGAGTCGCAACATCGAGCGGCGGTATGGGTCACGCGAGCGCGCGGACGCGCTGGCCGCCGAGTTCCAGCCCCTCGGTCGGATGGCGGAACCCCGCGAGATCGCCGATGCGGTCGGCTTCCTCCTGTCCGACAAAGCGTCGTTCATCACCGGCTCGGAGCTGCTCGTCGACGGCGGCTACGGGACGCTCGGTCCGGAGGCACTCGGCCAGCCGTTCGAGAAGATCCGGACGATCGTCTAGCTCTTCGCCTCGTCGAGGGCCTTCCTGCTCGAGGCGAAGTAGGCCGCAAGCTCCGCGCGTTCCGCCGCCGACCTCGTCGCCGCGATCGTCTCCACCCACGTCCGCGACCCGTCGATGATGGTGCCGATGACCGCGGCATCCTCCTCGTTCCACGGCCGCTGACCGGCGACATCGAGATACACCGGCGAGCTATGGGCGCCCATGCTCGTCGCGAACGCCGAGTAGATGAACGAGTCACTCGCGATCCGAGCGGCGAGCCAGCCGCTCCGCTCGACGCGGACGCGCTCGGTGAGGACGACGCGATCCTCCCGGCCCCCGCCGGCTGTGGCGATGACGCGGCCGTCGTGGACGAGCTCCACCCGGTCGATCACCGGCTGTGCCGCCCAGGCCGTGACCCGGACCTCCACGGTCCCTCCGTCCGGCCCGAGCGCGATCGCCTCGCCGGGCCCGTGGCCGTCGACCTGGATGTCGATGAACGCGCCCGACGACACGAAGGTCCGCCCGGCGCGGACCGCGTCCGCGAAAGCTCCGAATGACAGTGGCTGCTCCCGATCCAAGCGGGCGTACGTCCGGATCGCCCCGACCGGCACCTCCGCCGACATCTTGTCGGTGCCCCCGACGACCGGCAGCCGGTAGCCACAGGATAGGAAGCGGTACCACTCGCGGATCGATGGCCCGTCCGCGCCGGGAGCCATCGCCTGGAGCTCGACCGCATCGATCCGGCCGCACACGATATCCGCGGCGATCTCCGCGTACGGCAACGGGAAATGGACCGCGACGGCCAGCCCGTCCTGCGCGCGCGACGCGTCGGCCCAGTCGCGCATCAGCCACTCGAGCGGGTCGCCCATCCGGGCCTCCGGGGGCCCAGCGCTGGCCATCGGCAGGACCGGATCGGATGCGCCGAGCAGCCCGATGTGGCCGAGCATGTTCTGGCGGTTCTCGCTGCCCATCACGACGAGGTGCTCACCGGCGGCATCGGCGACGACCGCGGCCGGCATGTCGGCGATGCTCGTGTGGTGGTCGCCCCATTGCGTCGCCAGCAGGTTCACGATCGCGACGCCCTCGGCCCGTGCCTGGAGCAGTGCCGACGTCGGCGAAATGAAATGGACGTGGCTGTCGACCGCGGTCCAGCCACCGTCATCGACGGGTTCGACCTCGAGGACGATCGGTTTTCGGCCGGCAGCGACGGCGTCGATCGAGCGCCGAAGGGGTCGGTGGGCGAAGCCATGGACGACCTCGACGTCCACACGTCCCGCCGGCAGCGCGATCGGGAACCGACCGGGAACGTACGCGTACGCCGAACCGCCAAGCAGCGCGTCCGCGCCGGTGTCCTCGTTGAGGCCGGGGTTGATCTCGTCCCGATGGCCCAGGGGTGGAAGGTATCGGCCGTCCGCGGCGACGAATCGGACGCGGGCAGGCGTCGGGCGGCCCGTGGCGCCATCGACGATCTCGACCTCCACCCTGACCCTCGGCGTCGGAAGCGCTTCGATCCGCAGGTCGCCGAAACGGGCTTCGCGTCCCTCGTCCGGTAGCTGGGCGGAGTCGACCACGGTCCCGTCGACCGCAAGGGTCGCATCCGGGGCGTGTGCGAGATCGACCTCGATCCCGGCGTCGGCGAGCCCGTCGCGCGACGAGCCCCAGCCGACCGGATCGCCGTCCCGCGGCTGCGTCACGACCCGCGAGGGCCGGACCCTGAAGACCTGACCAAGGTCGATCTCGACCGTATCGGCAGGCCCGTCGAACCGGAGTGTCCGGCGCGGCGACAGCGCCAGTGGCGACGCGGTGCCCCGGAACGTCGTGACGGCCCCGACGACGATGCCGCTTCCCTCGGCGACCGACGCGAGCGGCTCCAGCCGAAGGCGGACGAGCAGTTCGCCAGCTGGCACACCCATCACGAACAGCGAGTAGGCGATGTCGCCGGTCGGACTCGGCACGGCGTCAGCGACGCCGGTCTGCCCCGGGCCCCAGCTGCCGGGCAGGATACCGAGCAGGCCGGCCTCGCCCGGAGCCGCGTAGCCACCGGGCGGCGGCACGGGATGGGGACCGCGCCAGTCCAGTGGCGTCTCGACGGGATGCGGCACGGACGCGAAGGCCCCCTGCCCCCATCCCACGATCCCGTCGTTGACCTCGAACCGGCGTCGGATCGTCCGATCCACACTGCGTCCCGACGCGAGCTCCAGCGTGTACCGGGCAAGCTCCTGGCCGACCGGCGTCACCCAGCCGACCGGAAGATCCGACGGGCGTCCGGTGACGGGGTCACGCCACGTGTCGCAGAAATGGGCGATGACGACGTGCGACGCCTCGACCCCGCCGAGGTCGACGGCCACCTCGCGGTCGAGCAGGAGCCACCGCCCGCCATCCGACCGATCGGCGAACAGGAACGGGATCCCGCGGAACGCCTGCTCGCCGACCGGCAGCCGCCCCAGGGCCTCCGCATAGGCCGGGTGGAGTGCCGCGGCGAGCGCCTCTGAGGTCAGCTGGCGGACCTCGGCGAGCTCGACCGGCGTCGTCAGATCCGTGGCACGCGGCGGACGCGTCACGAGCCCCTCGGCCGCTCTGATCGACCAGTCACAGCGACCGCCCACCCTCCTGGCGACCCGTTTCGTTGACCCTCCAGCAGGGGTATGCTAGCGTCCGCGCAACCGATTGCACAAGTGACTGGACCAGGGCCTGCCATGCGGAGGGGCAAGCGCAGTTGGGTGCGTGTCGAGATCGGTCCAAGGGACGCCTGGAGGAGGTCGAACCTCCTGGCGTGACCCGCGTGCGTCGGGGCTAGCCGACTCGCATGCGTCGACAGCCGGAACGCCGGGTCCGCCTCGCCGATGTCGCGCGCCTCGCGGAGACGTCCGAAGCAACGGCGTCGCGCGCGTTGAAGGACGACCCTCGCATCGGTGAGGCGACACGGGCCGCGGTCCG
>DATBMM010000276.1:0-2973 GCA_036554825.1 Candidatus Limnocylindrales bacterium | reverse complement strand
ACGTTGCTGCGTCCGGACGGCGGCCGCGCCGAGGTGGCCGGCTTCGACGTGCTCCGCGAGCCGCAGCGGGTGCGGTCGGTCATCGGCCTCTCAGGCCAGTACGCGGCGGTCGACGAGAACCTGACCGGCCGCGAAAACCTGTGGATGTTCGGTCGGCTGTACCAGCTCCCCAGCGTCACCGCGCGAGAGCGCGCGAGCGAGCTGCTCGCGCAATTCGACCTCGTCGATGCGGCGGAGCGGGTGGTCAAGACCTACTCCGGTGGCATGCGCCGCCGGCTCGATCTGGCGAGCGCGCTGATCGGCCGCCCGAGGCTGCTCTTCATGGACGAGCCCACGACGGGTCTCGACCCGCGCAGCCGGCTGGGGATGTGGGACGTCATCCGGTCCCTGGTCCGCGAGGGCACCACGCTGCTGCTCACCACGCAGTACCTCGAGGAGGCCGACGAGCTCGCCGATACCATCGCGGTCGTCGACCATGGGCGGATCATCGCTCGCGGGACGGCGGACGAGCTCAAGGCGCAGGTCGGCGGAGAGCGGATCGAGGTCGTCGTCCACGACCGGACGCGGATCGACGACGCCTGCCGGATCCTGGACGGCATCGGCCTGGGCGGCGCCGCGATCGACGAGCACACTCGCCGTGTGACCGTTCCCTCGGAGGGCGGCTCCAGGCGGCTCGCCAACGTGATCCGCGAATTCGACGAGGCGAGCATCGCGATCGACGACATCGGCCTGCGACGCCCGACCCTGGATGACGTCTTCCTCAGCCTGACGGGTCACGTGGCCGAGGAGCAGCGCGAGGAGGAGGCGGCATGACCGCACGAACGGCCGCACGACCCGCAGCCGCGACCGGCACGATCGGCTCGGCCGCCCGCGACGGGCTGGTCATCATGTGGCGGAACCTGAAGCGGATCCCGCGCATCCCGGAGCGCGCGATCTTCGCGATCCTCCAGTCGATCATGTTCGTGCTGCTGTTCGCCTTCGTGTTCGGTGGCGCGATCCCGCTCCCGGGTGGCGGCAACTACAACGAGTTCCTGATGCCCGGGATCTTCGCCCAGAACATCATCTTCGCCTGTGGCATCACCGCGATCGGCATCACCGATGACGTCCAGAAGGGCATCATCGACCGATTCCGCTCGTTGCCCATGGCTCGCTCGGCGGTCCTGTCCGGCCGGTCGCTGTCGGACGTCGTGTACAACGCCGGCATCCTCATCGTCCTGATGCTGTCGGCGCTGTTCGTCGGCTGGACGGTGCGGACCGGCATCCCCGAGTTCCTGGCCGGGGTCGGGCTGCTGCTGCTGTTCGCCTTCGCGATGTCGTGGCTCGGCATCTTCCTCGGCCTGAACGTGCCGACCGTCGAGGTGGCCAACCAGGTCATCTTCACCGTGCTGTTCCCGCTCACGTTCATCTCGAACGTCTTCGTCCCACCGCAGACGCTGCCCGACTGGCTGCAGCCGATCGCGGAGTGGAACCCGACCAGCACGCTGACCGGTGCCCTGCGCGAGCTGTGGGGCAACCCCAATCCCTTCAAGACCGGCAGCTTCCCGTCAGAGAACCCGGTCCTCGTGACGCTCGTGTGGGTCGTGGTCATCATCGCGATCTTCGCGCCGCTCGCCGTGCGGAAGTACCGGAACCTCAGCCGCTAGCGGAAGCGGGCCGTCAGCCCGTGTTCTGGAGGCCGGCGGCGACGCCGTTCACCGAGAGCTGCACCAACCGCTGGTGGACGGCCCGGTCCGGGCTGTCGGCCGGCAGCGCGCGGAGGCGTCGCAGGAGCCGTACCTGCACTTCCGACAGCGCATCGACGTAGGGGTTCCGCAGGGCGATCGCCCGCTGGAGCACCGGCGCGCCGTCAAGCAGCCTGTCGCGCCCCGTGATGCGTAGCAGCCAGGTCACGGTCCGGTGGTACTCGGCCTCGATGGTCGACCACCAACGCTCGGCATCCGGTCCGCGTGTCAGCGAGGCGTACCGCCGACCGATTCCCATGTCGGCCTTGGCCAGGATCATCTCGGCGTTGTCGATGACCGAGGCGAGGAACGGCCACGACCGGTAGAGCCGGGCGATCTCCCGGACACCCGATCCCCCATGGACAGCCGCGAACGCCTCGAGAGCGGACCCGAGGCCGTACCAGCCGGGCAGGTTGATGCGCGACTGCGACCACGCGAAGGTCCACGGGATGGCTCGCAGGGCGTCGATGGGCGGCGCCTCGTCGGCCGATGCCCCGGCGCGGCCGCGCGCCGCCGGCCGGGAGCCCAGCCGCAAGTCGGACAGCTCGGCGATCGGCGTGATCTGGCGGAAGAAGGTCGCGAACCCCGGGTCGTCGTGGACCAGCGCGCGATAGGCCTCCCTGGCGGTCGACGACAGCTCCGTCAGCAGCGCCCCGCCGGCCTCGACCGCCGCGGCCGCAGCGGCGTCGTGCTCAGGGGTCGAGGCGATCAGGACCGCGCCGGTGAGCTGCTCCAGGTGGCGCTTCGCGATGGCCGGGTCGCCGTAGTTGGCGAAGATGACCTCGCCCTGCTCGGTCAGCTTGAGCCGGCCTCCCACGGAGCCCGGCGCGCCGCCGACGATCGCCCGGTTCGCCGGCCCGCCGCCGCGACCGATGGCCCCGCCCCGACCGTGGAACAGCGTCAGCTCGACGCCGTGGGCGTGCGACACGTCGACGAGCGCCGCCTGGGCCTGGTGGAGCATCCAGGCGGCGGCGAGGAACCCCGACTCCTTGTTCGAATCGGAGTAACCGAGCATCACCTCCTGGCGGTCGCCGCGGGCGGCCACATGCCGCCGATAGGCGTCGTCGTCGAGGACGGCTCCCAGGATGTCGCCGGCGGTCGCGAGCGCCTCGGACGATTCGAACAGTGGCACCACGTCGATGGCCCGGGTCCCGCCGGCGCGCTCGGCGAGGTCGAGGACGTCGAACACGTCGCGGGCGGCCGCGGTGAACGAGACGATCACCCGATGCGTGGCCTCCGGCCCGAAACGCTC
>DATBMM010000247.1:0-3551 GCA_036554825.1 Candidatus Limnocylindrales bacterium | reverse complement strand
GCTGCGGCCACATCGGCGGCAAGGCGCTCGTGGCGGCGACCGAGATGATCGGCAAGCTGCGCATGATGCGCGCCGTCGCCGACGACCTCGGAAACCCCGGATTCGTGGTGATCGCCCGGACCGACGGCCTGTCGGCGGTGGATGCCCCGCAACCGGAGCGAGGCATGGATCTGGCGGTCGACCGCGGCTTGCGCTACCTCGACAGCGGCATTCCCGACCTCCTCTGGTGCGAGTTCCCGACGTCGGACCGCGAGCCGGTCGAGACGTTCACCACGGAGATCCGCAAGCGGTTCCCGGAGGCGCGGTTCGCGTTCAACTACTCGAGCTCGGTCAAGTGGTTCAACGATCCCGACCCGCTGACGTTCTCCGAGCTCGGCGACATGGGTGTCGGGTTCATCTTCATCACGCTCGGCGGACAGCACGCCAACGGGCACGGCCTCTCGACGCTGCTGGGCGCCATGGCCGAGCGCCAGGAGCAGGGCTACATCGAGCTCCAGCGCCGCGAATGGGACCCCTCGGCCGACATCCCGACCCGATCGCACCACCAGTTCAGCGGCGTGCCCTACCACCACCTGGTCGGCAAGGCGTACGACGCGGCGCGGCTCGGGACCGAATACGTCGAGGCGTTGCCGGAGGACAAGGTCGTCTAGGCCACGTCGCCGCCGCTAGTCCGACCGGACGCCCGACGCGTAGACGATGCCGACCTTGAAATGCAGCTGCTCCGGGTCAAGGCGCATCAGCCGCTCCCGGAGGAGCGCGAGGAACCGCCGGCGGTCGCGGCGGTCCATCTCGTCGAAGAGCGACACTTCGTCGAACTCGGTCATGAACGCGATATAGCTCTCGACGGTATAGGCGTAGTCGAGCAGCGCCTTGGACGCCGTGACGTCCCGGAACCCGGCGCGGCGAAGCTCGGCGGCCGCCCTCTCGACTGACGGCAGGTCCCCGGTCCGCGGCCGGTCCTCCTCCTCGTCGAATCCGAACTCGTCGAGCAACCTGTCGAAGATGCGGTCGGGCGGGAACGCTCGCTCATCCACGAGCCAGGTGACGTAGGCGAATCGGCCGCCGGGACGGAGGACGCGCCGGATCTCACGCAACGCCTTCGCTCGATTCGGGACGAGCTGGAGGACGAACGAGGACATCGCGGCGTCGAAGGTCCGATCCGGGAACGGCATGTCGGCGGCGAACGCGACCGTGCCCGTGAAGCGCTCCCGCAGACCGTCACCGCTCGCCTCGATGAGCGCCTCGACCGCGCCGACCATCTCGCTCGACGCGTCGACGCCGGTCACCCGGATCCCAGGCCAGCGGGCCAGCGCCGGCCTGGCCAGGTTCCCCGTCCCGACGCCCACGTCGAGGATCTCGGTCGCGCCGCCCTCGATGGCCGGCGTCAGGTCGTCGAGCAACGCCAGCGCGCTCGGTGCGAGCACCGGCGCCCACCACCGGTCGTAGCCGGCGGCCATGTCGTCGAAGCGGTGCGCCTGATCGGCCCCGTGCCCCTGGTCGGTCATGGGCCACATCGTGCCATGGCCGACCTCCCGACCCGCGGCCGGCGTGCGCTCTCAGGTGCGCTCGGCCGGTATCAGGTGACCGCAGCCCCACCCGGACGCTCGAAGCGGACGCCGAGGCGCCGCAGGACGAAGATCACCACGAGCGCGATGCCGCCCATCAGCAGCAGCACCGGGACCCACACGATCACGAACCAGATGCCGGCAGTCGTCAGCGACTGGAGGATGTCGACCAGGCTCGCGGACGCCTCATCGACGATCTTGGCGGGCTCCCACTTGTCGGCGGCGACCTGCACGGCGACGATCGGCGTGGTGAACGTGGCCGTCAGGGTCGCGTACGAGGCCCGGTCGTTCAGTTGGGTGAGCTGTGCTGTGAGCTGCTCGATCTGGCTGCGCACGCTGGTGAGCTGGGCCTGGACCTCCAGGACGTCGGTGATGCGCGTCGCCCGGGACGAGATCTCCTGGAGCGCCGCCTCGCTGGCGCGCAGGTTCCGGATCCGGGCCTCGAGGTCGACCACCGCACCGGTGACCTCGACGGCCTCGGTCCGCTCGTTGAGGACCCCGCTCGGCGAGTCGGCGAGCCCGCGCAGCAAGTCGAGCGCGTCTTCCCAGCGGTCGACCGGCACCCGGTAGGTGATCGTCGCGACCGGCTGGTCGCCGACGTTCTCGGTCTGCGACGCGCCGATGTAGCCACCCATCCCCCGGATCCCGGTGCGGGCCGCGGTGAGCGCCGTGGCGACGTCCGCGACCTCGAGCTCGATCGTGCCCGTTCGGACGATCTTGGCCTCGTCGACGAGCTGGCCGACCTGGTCGGGCGTCGTCGGCTCGCCGTCCGGTGCCTGGGGCGCCGGTGCTCCGCTGGGCGCCGGACCGCCGCCGGTCAGCTCATCGCCGACCGATCGGCCGACAGGCGAGAGCGCCGCTCCGCCGCTGGCGGCACAGCCGAGGAGAAACAGGACCGACAGGGCGATGAGCGCCCAGGCGGTGATCGAGGTCCGGTTGGCACGCATCTGCGCGTCCTCCGTATGTGCGTCGCGGCCGGGATGGTCGCGCGCGGCATCAGGCGGACGTCCGGGCAGCCGCGGCGGTTCCGCCACAGTGGGGCGACGAGAGTCGTCCCACGGCCATGGACCGACACGACTTCCGTTCGACCGCTCGCTGGCTCCTGCTGGTCGCCCTGGCGATCGGTGTCCTGGGCGAGATCGCCCTGGACGGCTCGGCCGCCGGCATCAACGTCCTCCTGATGACGCTGGCGATCCTCGCCGCGGGCTGGCTCGTCCGTCGCCCGGGGCGGGCCCCGGATCCGCTCGACGCCTGGCTGCCGATCGCCGCCGTCGTGCTGGCGGCGTTCGTCGCGATCCGGGCCGACCCCGTCCTGGCGGCGCTCGACCTCGCCGGAGCGGCCGCATTCACCGGGGCATCGATGGCCGCGTTCTCGGGCCTCGCGGTGACCCGGCGGTCGATGAGCTCGATCCTCCAGATGGGCGTGTGGGTGGTGGAATCGACGCTCGCCGGCACGGCGCGACTGCTGCTCAGCGCTCGGCCGGCACCGCGGGAGACCCCGCGGGCGCGGCCGGTCTGGCTCGGCTCCGTGATCCGCGGCATCGTGCTCGCAGCACCCTTGGTGCTCATCTTCGCGGTGCTCTTCGCGTCGGCCGATCCGATCTTCCGGCGCGGCTTCGACGAGGTGCTCGGCCTGCGGATCGACCTGGGCACGTTGCCGGGTCGCCTGCTCTTCGTGGCCGGCATCGCCTGGCTCGCGGGCGGCCTCCTCGCCGTCGCCTCGCGCGGGCTGCCGGGGGTGGAGGCGGCCTCATTGGGCGCCGCCGCACCATCGACGACCCTCGGCTGGTCGCGGTCCCTCGGCGTGACCGAGGCGTTGATCGTCCTGATCGCGGTCGATGTCATCGTGGGTCTGTTCGTCGGTCTCCAGCTGGCCTACCTGTTCGGCGGGTTCGACACGCTCAGCGCCGCGGGCCTGACCTACAGCGACTACGCCCGACGCGGGTACTTCGAGCTCGTCGCGGCGGCGGCGCTGGCGGGCGGGCT
>DATBMM010000122.1:0-8320 GCA_036554825.1 Candidatus Limnocylindrales bacterium | reverse complement strand
CCAGGAGGGTGGGCTGGCGCTCCGCGGGTCCGAGATCCCGGGTGATCCGGCTCAGCCGGACGAGCGGCGTATTCCCGACCAGGTCGAGGACGGACTCGACGTAGCGCATCGCGGCGGAGTATAGGTGTCGGCCGCGATCCGAAGACGAAGGCGCGAGGACGCGGGGCGTCGCAGACAGGCAGACGCCCGAGCTCCTGCGGGCTCGGGCGTCCGGGCTAGGCCGTGACGATCAGTCGAGGCCGCGGTCGGCGCGGGTCTCTTCGACGGCGTCGTACGAATGGTCACCGGCGGGGACCGACAGGCCGCGGTCGGCGCGGGTCTCTTCGACCGCGTCGTACGAGCGATCACCGGCGGGGACCGACAGGCCGCGGTCGGCGCGGGTCTCTTCGACCGCGTCGTACGAGCGATCACCGATCGGGACCGATGCGGGTCCCGAGACGGCCGTTGGATCGATGTCGATCATCGTGCCGAGCGCCGTTCCGACCGCGAAGACCAGGGCGATCAACGAGACGTTCCGGATCGCCCGGGGGTCGATCAGCTGTCGCTGCTGCGTGGTCTGCATCGTGTACTCCTTCCTTCGATCGATCGGCTGGCTCGCCGTCGATCCAGTGCTGGAACCGATGCAACGACGCTAGGCGGCAGGACCCCCTCGCTTCATCCGGCACCTCCCTCATTCGTCGACGCGAACCGTCCGGCCAGCTCCGCGCGGTTGCGGGCCCCGAGCTTGGCGAGCACGTTGGAGACGTGCCGCTCGACCGTCTTCCTGGACAGGAACAGCCGGTCCGCGATCTCGGGGTTTGTGGCACCCGCTGTCAGGAGCTCGAGGACCTCGCGCTCGCGATCCGTCAGCCCGGCTTCGGAGGCATCCGCGACCACGCCTCGGCGCCACGTTCGGACGCCCAATCGGCGCAAGGCCTGCTCCGCCACGGCGCCCGGGTTGGCAGCCCCCATCGACGCTGCCTGCTCTGCGACGAGCCGGTACGTCTCGATGGCGCGGCCGCGGTCCAGGCGTTCCAAGAGACGCGCGCGATCGAGTCGCGTGATGACGGCCTCCAAGCGGCGCCCCAGGCGCTCGGCTTCATCGGCCAGTGGCTCGAGTACGGCTGGATCCCCCTGATCGAGCCCGAGGTCGATCAGCGCCTGCGCCCGTCGCCGCTGGAACGTCATCCACACCTCGGGTGCTGGGTGGGCCACGTCCCAGCCCTCGAGGAGGGCGCGCGCCGCATCGTGAGCGCCGACGCGTGCCAGCGCCTCGGCCCCCGCGACGTCGAGCTCCCCGATGCATCGGGCACATCCGGACGCGACAGCGTGGACCCGCGCCGTGCCGAGCTGGTCCTCGACGAAGGCGCCCATGCTCGGGCCACCGAGCACGGCCGTCCAGGCGGCAGCCACCTGGTGGAAGCTCAGCCGAGCGTGCGAGTCCGCCACCCCGTCGGCCGCATCGACGATCGCCGCCGCAGCTGTCCGCCAGTCCCCTCGGATCAGGGCGATCTCGTGACGGACCGTCCTGCTCCGGTGGCGGAGGTGGGCGAAGTCGCCGACCCGTGTGGCGAGCGCGTCCACCTCTGACGCCAATGCCTCGGCCTCGTCAAGGCGGCCCGTGTCAGCCAGGGTCATCGCGAGCCAGAACCCGGCGTCCACGATCAGCGCAGGCAATTGACGGGCGACGGCCGACGTCCATGCGCGACGCAGCTGCTGTCCGGCGAGGTCATATCGACCGAGCTGTCGGTTACCGAGCGCCACGAGGACGGCGGCATGGATCGACGCATCCGACCCCTTCGTCACGGCCTTGAGCTCCTCGCCGAGAGCCGTCAGGCCCGGCACATCCTCGCGCTGGAGTGCGACGATCCAGGCTGCCTCGAGCGCGTCGGCGTACACCCTGCGGGCGGTCGGTCGCAAGCGGGCCGGTCCGCCGGCCGACTCGGCAAGGCGCCGCGCGGCGTCCACCGCCCGGGTCGCGAGCTCCCAACCCTCTGGGAGGCGTCGGTCGAGCCAGATCCGGACGTAGGCGTCGACGATGTCGGCCGCGATCGCGTCCTCGTCCCGGATCCCATCCCCCGAGCGCGCCCGATCAAGCCAGGCGCGCGCCTCTTCTGGGCGATCGAGCTCGAAGGCCGCACGTGCCGCCGCGACAGCCGCCGCCGATCGTTCGGGCGGCTCGTCGGACCCCTCGGCCGCGATGGACCAGAGTGCCAGAGCACGCTCCGCGTCGCCGAGCTCCGCCGATAAGCCGGCGACCGCCCGGATCAGCGGCAGGAAGTCCCGTGACTCCTCCCCTAGCGTATCGGCGATGAGGGCGAGCTCGAGGGCTCCATCGCGCCCGAGCCAGCGGCGCCGCGGCGAGCTCGCCAGCGCGAGGGCGAGGCTGGCCACCGGGAGGCGGGCGGCGCGACGGTGCTCGAGCGCGGCGCGGAGCCGCTGCACGTCCTCGCCGGCGGCCTCCTCGAACACCCCGGCCCACGCACGGTGGAGCTCCCGAAGCGTCGCTTGGTCCAGCCCACGTTCGACGCCTTCGCGAACCAGGTCGTGTCCGAGTCGCGAGAGGCCACCCTTGGCGATCACCAGTCCGGCGTCGACGAGCCTGGCGACCGCCAGTTCCGCGCGATCCTGATGCCAGTCCCGGCATCGAGCGAGGTCCGCGATGGTCACCGGTCTGGCGGCAACGACAAGGGCGGCCAGCGCCATCGCGGCATCAGGGTCCAGCGTGGCGACCCGTCGACCGTACAACCGCTCGAACAGCGATCCGGCGTCCCCGGCGGAGCGGGCGAGGCTGTCGATCCAGAACGGCAGTCCCCGCGCCTGCGACCAGATACGCGCCGCGCCCTCGGCGTCGATCGTCGGGTCCAGGTCGCGCGCGAGTCTGACGCCATCCGCCTCGGGAAGCGGGCCGAGCTCGATGGATCGAAAGCGTTCGGTTTCGCCGAGGAGGCGTCCCAGGGCGTCGAGGAAACGCGCCGATTCCGCCGAGGGACGCGTCGCGGCGACGAGCGCGACGGGACGCGACGTCGCCGCCCGCAAGAGGTAGTGGATCAGGCTTCCGGTCGCGGCATCGACCCAGTGCAGGTCGTCGACGATGATCGTCGCGTCCTTCCAGCCGCCGACGATGCGATGCGTCGCTTCCATGATCTGGAGTGGCTCCAGGGTGTCACCGCTCGGCTCGCCGACTCGCCGGTCGAGCAGCGCGGCGAGGCCGGCCCCGTCGGGCTTCGAGGCCAGTGTGGCCAGCAACCCCGACGCCGCCGCGAACGGGACCCGTATCTCCGGCTCGTACCCGACGATGCTGAGCGTGCGATCCGGCGCCAGTCGGCGCTGTATCTCGCGCAAGAGCCGACTCTTGCCGCTTCCGGGCTCCCCCACGATTGCGACCGCCGTCGCGCCTCGGTGCGTCGTGGCGGCCTGGAGGACCCGCCCGATCTCCTCGAGCTCCGCGGTGCGACCGACGAAGACCGGATCCACGGACCGAGTGTGCGCCGCCCTGACAAGGGGCCGCCGACCGCGGAGGTGTCTACTCCCGGTCCAACCGTCCTGGTCTGAGCAGCAGCCAGGTCAGGCGCTTCCGGAGCCGGCGCGGATGGTCCGGCGGATCGATCGTCGTGGGATGGAGCGCCTCGACCATCGGGCCGAGTCGCTCGGCCAGGCGGTCGCTCATGACGCGCGCGATCTCCAGTTCCTCGCGCGAGCCCACCGGCGGCAGGGGCGCATCGACCGCCAACCCCGCAAGCTCGCGGACCGTGGCGACCGGCAGCACCCGCGACGCCATCCGCCGGCCGACGTACAGCTCCTCCGTCCCGGCCATCGCCAGCGGCAGGATCGGCGCGTCGGTCCGCAGGGCGATGATCGCCCAGCCGTTGCGCAGGGCGCCCAACCGGCCGGGTGGCCCGCTCACCGTGCCCTCCGGCATCTGGACGAAGATCGCCCCGTTCCCGACCACGGCCCGTGCCGACTCGACGTGCGTGTCGATCCCGACACCGCCACGCCAGACCGGGAGGAGCCCGCCCAGGCGCCTCGCGAGCCATTCGCGCCACGGCGCTGTGAAGGTCGACGGCCCACTGCCCAGGAACCAGCAGCGTGGTTCGACCGGCAGGGCGTGCATGACGACGAACGGGTCCATCCAGCCGCGATGCGCCGCCGCGACGAGCAGGTAGCCACCCCTCGTCGGGATGTGCTCCTGGCCGGATGTCGCGATGCGGAACCGGAAGACGCCGAAGCAGAGGAGGCGGACCAGGAGGCGGGTCACCCGGTACAGCGCCGAGGCCTTTGCCTCGGGCGCCCGACCGAGCCACGCAAGGCCTTCGACCGCTCCGCCGCGAGCCGCCGCCATCGCCTCCGGCGAGATCCGGGCCGGCGGCGGCCGGCGCCGCCTGGCGGCCGGCTCGGTCATGTCGATCGGTCGTCCCGCTCTCGAGGAGGTGATGGCTCGCCGTCGGGATCGGGCGGCGCGGGCTCGCCGTCGGGACCGGGCGGCCCGGGCTCACCGTCGGGATCGGACGGTCCGGTCTCGCCGTCGGGATCGGGCGGCGCGGGCTCGACGTCGACCTCGTGGTCGACCGCGTCTTCCTCGGCATCGATGATCGCGTCCCAGTCGACCTTCTCCTTCACCGGTGGGAGGGTCGTTCCCGGCGGCAGGTCCGCCCATGGCTCATCGATCGGCCTGGTCATCCAGGTCGCGCCAAGGGCGCCCCATGTGGCCGCCTGCGGGAAGGTCGGCGGCCGGTCAGCGCCATGCCCGCGGCGGTGGCGGTAGAGGAGCCCGCCGATGCCGATGAGGATCACCGACAGCGAGATGATCTGGGCCACTGGGATGCCGAAGAAGGTCCAGTTGTCGACCCGCAGGTTCTCCAGCAGGAAGCGCGTGGCGCCGTACCAGATGAAGAACACGAAGAGCAGGTCGCCCGGCCGCAGCCGGTCCCGGAACCGGTAGCCGAGCCAGATCAGGACGATCGCGCCAAGCACGCCTGAGATCGACTCATACAGGAACAGCGGGTGGAACCGGGTGGTCTCCACGGGCAGCGTCGCGCACGGATAGGCATCGGCGAGGCGATGGGCGCAGTCGATGGCGATGCCCCACGGCAGGTTCGTCGGTGGCCCGTAGAGCTCCTGGTTGAAGTAGTTCCCCCAGCGACCGATCGCCTGCATGACGAAGAGCGCGGGCGCGATGATGTCGGCCCAGCGCGGAAAGCTGACCCGCCGGCGACGGGCGTACCACCACGCGGCCAGCGTGCCGGTCGCGATCCCGCCGTACACGCCCAGACCGGAGTACGGCGGCAGGATGATCTTGATCGGGTCGCTGGCATACAGGTGCCACTGGTCGATGACGTGGTACAACCGCCCGCCGGCCAACGCCGCGGCCGCGACGATGATGATGCCGTTGCCCACGACGTCGGGGTCCTCTCCGGCGATCCGGGCGAGGCGGACCATGAGCAGATACGCGGCGGCCAAGCCGAGCGCGTAGCAGATGCCGTACCAGCCGATGTTGAGCGGCCCGAGCGAGAACGCGATCGGATCCGGGGGGACGTCGAACATAGGCGGGAGTGTATGGCCGCGACCGTTCACCTGGCTGGTGAGGGCCGCCGACGTCCGTCCCTATACTTCGCGGCGGTGAACGCCGAGTTCAACTGGTGGCTGCTCATCGTCGGGCTCGTCGTCGGGGCGGGGCTGGCCTGGTTCGTGCTCATGGATTCGCGGCGACGCGACGTGGACATCGACGAGCGGGAGCGGCCACGCGAGGCCCTCTGGCTGTCGCGGATGCTCGCGGACGAGGGTCACCAGGTCACCCCCGACGAGGCGGAGCGCCTGCTGATCCTCCACCGGGCCTACCTCGAGGCCCCACCGCCAGACGATCCGGAACCGACCCTCCCACCGGCCGAAGGCCCGCCACGCCAGGCGACCCCGATGCGTCCTGCCGACGCCTCAGAGCTTCCCGACGATGACCGGGTCGGCGCCGAGCGCCGCGCTCCCGACGTCGGTCAGTGACACGCCGAAGGTCGTCCCGTCCGGCAGGTCGCTGACCTCGGGCGTATCGCCGACCCAGAACGCGAGCTCATCGGCGAAGAACATCCGCCCGACGTCGTATCGCTGACCCTCGATCTCCAGCCAACACCGGTATTCCATGCCGCTCGGCGGGAGCGGCAGATCGCTCGCCACGACCACGAGCCGCGTCGTCGACGGTGAGAAGAGCAAGCTGCCCGTGGTCGGGCCGCCACCGGTCGAAGCCAGCTCGACGCGCCGAGCGCCAGGGTCGTCGCTGATGTCGAGCGCCGTGCGGGTGACGGCCTCCAGCGCCCGGACGGCAGTGCCGAGCCGGTCGGTATCGGCACGACCAGCCATGAACCCGGCGGCGCCCGCGGCGACGACCACCACCGCCGCGATCGCCGCAGCCCAGGCGGGCAGACGCGACCGCCGACCTGGACCAACCGCCACGGGCACCGTTGCGCCGTCCGCGGCCGGCGCCAGGGCAGTCTCGCCCCTCGGGCGGCCGCGCTCGCGCACGAACGCCAGGGTCCGATCCCGCAGGTCGGCCGGTGGCGTCGTTCGGACCGCGTCCCGGAGGAGGGGCGCCGCCCGCGACAGCCGCCGGAGCTCTTCCGAGCACGACTCGCAGCCGGCGAGATGCCCGACGACCGCCGCCGCCATGGCGGTGTCGCCGGCCATCAGCCGGTCGAGCCCGCCCGGCTCGACGGCCGCCAGCTCCAGCTGCTCGAGTGCCTCGTCGTGGTCCATCGGTCTCCGTGCGGTCAGCGATCCGGGCCGGCCAGTTCGGCCGGCGCCATGTAGCGGGTGAACTCAGGCCCCACGCCACTCCCGAGGACCTCGCGCAGGCGGCGCAGCGCGCGACGGGTCCGCGTCTTGACGGTCCCGAGGGGCCATCCGAGCCGCTCGGCGATCTCGGACTGCGAGAGATCCTCTGCGTACGCCATCACGATGACGATGCGCTCCTGCTCGGGCATCCCGGCCAGGGCGTGCTGGAGGGCGGTTCGGAGTTCACGCAGTGCCAGTTCCCTTTCCGGTGACGGCGGGGGGGCCGCGCCCGCCACGAGCATCCCGCTCGCCAGGACGCGCTCGAGCGAGTCCGCGTCCGCCTCATCACCGCCGAGCGACGAGCTGCCCGCTGCCGCCGTGAGCGGGACGAGGTTCGGCCGCCGGCCGGCCGCCCGCAGTCGGTCGACCGTGCGGTTCCGGGCGATCGTATGCAGCCACGCCGCCAGCGAGCCGACCGTTGGGTCGAACGTCTCTGCACGGTCCCATAGCGCCAGGAAGGTCTCCTGGACGACTTCCTCGGCCATCCCTCGATCCGACGTCAACCGGCTCGCCGACGCGAAGACCGCATCGCCATGCCGGTCGTAGAGCGCCGCCAGGGCATCGTGCGATCCGGCCGCGACCGCCCGGACAAGGGTCGCGTCGGAGCCCGAGCCCGGGTCGGCGCCCGTCATCGGATACGCCGGGCTGCCGTCGCCCGGTTTTCCGCCATCGACCCGATCGTGCATCGGGTCACCACGTGCCAGCCGCGTAACGGGTCGTCGCGGCGAGCGAGCCACGCGTGAGGTGCGCCTCGAGACAGGTCACGCCGTGCGGACCCACGGTCGCGTCGTGGGCGGTTCCGGCGAGCAGCTCCAGCCGGTCACCCGCCGCCAGGTCGATGGCACCCGAGGTCAGGCCGAATCGGATGCTGCCGGCAACGACGACGATGACCTTGTCGTAGCCGTGGTCGTGCGCCGCGTAGCGGTCACCCGGCCCGTTCGACCAGGCGCCAGGCTCGAGCCCTTCATCGATGAGCCGCGCCTGCAGGGCGCCCGAGTCGGACATGGCCGAGGCATCGTACCCGCGGTCGGCGCGGGGCGACGTCGCAGGCGCCGTCCAGGCGGATCCGTCGCCTATCCTCGTCCCATGAGAACGCCGGTGCTCTATCTGTCCGCCGACGACGTGGTCGCGGCCATGCCACCCGTCGCCGAGCGCCTCGAGCTGGCCGAGCGGACGATGACGGCGCTCGTCGCCGACGCCGAGCTCCCACCGAAGATCGGCGTGCATCCTCGACCGCCGGGGTCGTTCGCGCATGCGATGCCGGCCGTCCTCCGCCCTGCCGACACCCAGGGCGACGACACCGATCGGGACCTGCTCGGCATCAAGTGGGTCACCGGGTCTCCCGGGAACCGCGCCCGAGGGCTGCCGGCCATCCACGCAGTGGTCATCCTGAGCGACCCGGCCACCGGCGAACCACGCGCCATCCTCGATGGCGGACCGATCACCGCCCAGCGGACGGCCGCAGTCTCGGGGGTCGCGATCGCCCGCTACGGACCGCGCGCCGCGGCGGTCGCCGGAGCGG
>DATBMM010000113.1:0-2542 GCA_036554825.1 Candidatus Limnocylindrales bacterium | reverse complement strand
TGCCCGTGACGAAGTAGAGGGCCTTGAAGAGCCGGACGTGCTCCTCCTCGACGAACGTGGCGAACGGGGCCCCGTCTTCGGCACGATCGGTGGGGAGGTGTACGACCTCACCTTCTGCTTGCATGGACCATGGATGCACGATGGCCTCAGGGTGTCTAGCTGCGTGGACCCGATCCTCCGCCATCGAGGCCCCGTCCAACAGGGGTAGGCGGAGAACATGCGATGTGTTTGTCTGGCCGCCTAGCCATGCGTCAGGTACCCCGAGCGTTGGTGATGTGCTCAGCGGTCGTGTTCGTTGCGGCAGCTCTCGTCTTGGCCGATCGGCAGAGCGCTGGTGCAGGCTCCCGGTGCTTCGGTCGGTCGCCGACGATGGTCGGTACCCCTGGGGACGACGATCTGGTGGGAACCCCCGACCGAGACATCATCGTCGGGTTGGCCGGCGACGACGTGATCCACGGGCTCGGCGACCTCGACCGGATCTGCGGCGGCGAGGGTGACGACGTCTTGCGCGGCAACCGCGACAAGGACTTCCTCGATGGCCAGGGCGGCCGCGACCGTGTGCTGGGTGGCGGTGGGAACGACTACGCCCGCGGTGGTGGCGGCCGCGACCGGGTCGTCGGTGGGAGCGGGCATGACGCGGTCTCCGGCGGCAGCGGAGTGGACCGGCTCCGCGGAGGGCCGGGGGAGGACCGCCTCAGCGGCTCCGAGGGCCGCGACCTCGTCGACGGCTCGGCCGGACGCGACCTCGTGACCTACTACGACTCAGGGGCCGTCCGCGTGGACCTGGCCTCTGGTATCGCGACCGGACAAGGGCCCGACCGTCTCGTCTCCATCGAGGATGCGCAGGGCTCCGACCACGACGACACGCTGATCGGCGATCGCGGTTCCAACGAGCTGGACGGTGGGAACGGGGCCGACGTCGTATCGGGTGCCGGTGGCCGCGATCACACGATCGGAGGGCGGGGCGACGACGTGCTCCATGGAGGGCCGGGACACGACCTGGTCGACGACTCGGTCGGGGTCGCTCAAGGGACCTATCCCGACACGGGGCGCGATCGGTTGCACGGAGGCCGAGGGGGCGACGTCCTGGATGCCGTCGACGAGGTTGCCCGGAACGATCGCCTGCTCGGCGGTGCGGGACGGGATCGCTGTCGCTCTGACGCGGGCGATCTCTCGTCGGGCTGCTGATTCGAGCCGGACCGGCGCGAGGGAACCGCAGGGCCGAGCCCCTCACCGCCGGCGGGCCACCGCCAACCTGACTTGAACCCACGGTGTCAGGGGAGACCCTGCCAGACGCTAAGGTGCCGCCATGTCGGGAACCCACCGGTCCGCGCGCGCCTTCGACCGGCGGCTGATGCGGCTGGCGGCGACCGAGCGGCGCACCCTCACCGGATCGGTGGCGCTCGGGCTCGGCGTTGCCGCCGCTCGGATCGCCACGGGGATCGCGTTGGCGGTCGCGATCGGCCGCGTCTTCGACGGCGCCCCGATGTCCGATGTGGTGCCGCCGCTGTTCCTCGCGATCGCCCTGGTCGGCTTTCGGGCCGCGTGCACGGCGCTCCAGGAGGGCATGATGGCCGGCGCATCGGTCCGGATCACGGCGGACCTGCGGCGTCGGCTCGTCGACCGCATCCTCCGGCTCGGACCCTCCTGGGTGACGGGTGAGCGCAGCGGTGAACTCGAGGCGGTCCTCGTCGACGGCGTCGAGCGGCTCGACGTGTACTTCCGGCTGTTCCTGTCGAAGGTGATCGTCGCGGGCATCTCGGCGGTCGCGATCGTCGTCGTGATCTGGATCGTCGACCCGGTCGTCGGCGCGCTGGTCGCGCTGTTCGCCGCGGCGCTCGTGGCGATCCCGCCGGTCGAGTACCGCGCGCTCGAGTCCCACATGCGCTTCTGGTCCGACAGCTACCGGCCGCTCGCCGCGGAGTTCGTCGATGGGCTGCAGGGGATGGCGACCCTGAAGATGTTCGGGGCGGCGGGGCGGCGGGGGGAGGATCTGTTCCGCCGCGCCCACGACGTGAGGGACTCGGCGATCCGGCTGACCAACGTGTCGGCCGTCTTCTGGGGCATCATGGCGTTCATCGCCGGCGCCGGCGTCGCGGTCGCGCTCGCGGCCGGCGCGTTCCGGCTCGCCGACGGCGCGATCACCCCTGGGCAGCTGATGCTGATCCTGCTGCTGGCCGGCGAAT
This sequence comes from Candidatus Limnocylindrales bacterium, assembly GCA_036554825.1. GTDB lineage: Bacteria > Chloroflexota > Limnocylindria > Limnocylindrales > CSP1-4 > SPCO01. The sequence goes on along the minus strand of DATBMM010000113.1, from coordinate 356 downwards.
GCTTCCTGCCCGCCCGCGAGATCAACGAAGCGATGCACCTGGCGGTGTGGGGCATGTCGAAGTGCGAGCGCGCGTTCGCGGTGCTGGAGACCGAGCCGGCCGTGGGACCGCCGCCTGGCCGCGAGTCGGTCGAGCCCGCCGGGGCCGGCATCGTCGTCGAGGACGTGACGTTCCGTTACCGGCCCGCCGATGCGCCCGCGCTCCAGGACGTGAGCTTCTCGGTGGGGGCCGGCGAGACGGTGGCCATCGTCGGGCCGTCGGGCGCCGGCAAGACCACGCTCGCCTCGCTCCTGTTGCGGTTCGCCGATCCCGAGGCCGGGACGATACGGATCGGCGGGGCAGACCTTCGCGAGGTG
>DATBMM010000187.1:0-4400 GCA_036554825.1 Candidatus Limnocylindrales bacterium | reverse complement strand
GATCCCGCGCACGCTCGGCCAGGTGCTCTACGCAGACCTCGACGTCTCCGACCTGCGCACGCCTCCGGGTGGCAGGATCCCGATCCGGACCGGCATCCGGACGCCCGACCGGCTCGGGCCGACCTGGCAGAAGGTGCGCGACGAGGCGGCGGCCGGGCGTCGGACCTTCGTGGTGGTGCCGCTCATCGAGGAGGGCAGCGAGGGCGTCGACGATGGCAGCTCGACGAGCGCGGCCGCAGCCGAGACCGAGGCGGAACGGTTGACCGAGCTCCTGGCGCCGCTCCGGGTCGGGCTCGTCCACGGGCGGATGAAGCCCCTCGAGCGGGACGCGGAGATGGCCCGGTTCCGCGACGGCGACCTCGACGTCCTGGTCGGCACGACCGTGATCGAGGTCGGCGTCGACGTGCCCGAGGCGACGATGATGATCATCGAGAATGCCGACCGGTTCGGGTTGGCTCAGCTCCATCAGCTGCGCGGCCGGGTCGGACGGGGCACCGCGGAGTCGTACTGCGTGCTGGTCTCGGATTCCACCGATGAGACCGCCGCCGCACGGCTGAAGGCGGCCGCCGAGCTGACCGACGGCTTCGAGCTGGCGGAGCGCGATTTCGAGCTCCGGCGGGAGGGCGATGTCCTCGGGTTCGCCCAGAGCGGGCTGCCGGGCCTCCGCGTCGCCTCGCTGACGCGGTCAGACCACCGCGAACTCGCGGTCCGGGCACGCGCCGCCGCCGAGAGGGTGATCGCCGACTGGGCGCAGGATCCGCAGCGCTCGAGGGCAGACCCGCTGACCCACGAGCTCGCCAGCGGCTGGCTGCGCCATCTGGTCGCCGCCGACCCATCGAGCGGCTCGTGACGAGGCGACGTGGCTGACGCGGGGCGGGTCATCGCCGGTACGGCGCGATCGATCAGGCTCGATGCGCCCGGTGCTGGCACGCGACCGCTCGCCGACCGCGTCAAGCAGACGCTCTTCGCCATCCTCGAGCCCGACCTGGCGGGCGCCCGGTTCCTGGACCTGTTCGCCGGCAGCGGCGCCGGCGGCATCGAGGCCCTGTCGCGTGGCGCCGCCCACGCCACGTTCGTGGAGCACGACGCCAGGGCCATCCGAACCATCCGCTCGAACCTCCAGCGCACCGGCCTGGACGGGGGGGACCGCGCGACCGTCACCCGGGCCGAGGTCGACGTGTGGCTTCGGGACGCCGCGCGCCTGACCGAGCCGCTCTTCGACCTTGTCCTCCTCGACCCGCCGTACGACGACCCGGAGGCCATGACACGCGCCCTCGAGTCGCTCGAGCCGCTGCTCCCGCCCGGCGCGCGGGTCGTCGCGAAGCACTTCTGGCGTACTCCGCCGCCGGCGACCGTCGGGCTGCTAGCATCCGAGCGCGAGCGCCGCTTCGGCGACACGGCGCTGACCTTCTACCGGCCCACGGAGGACGCATGAGCGTCGCGGTCTACCCCGGCTCGTTCGACCCGATCACGAACGGTCATCTCGACATCGTCGAGCGGGCGGCCGCCGTCTTCGACACCGTCATCGTCGCGGTCCTCGCCAACCCCAAGAAGGCGCCGTTGCTGTCAGTCGACCAGCGCATCGACGTCATCCGCGCCGCCGTCGCGGCGCACGTCGTGCCGGATGAGCGCGTCGAAGTCGACTCGTTCGACGGACTCACCGTGGAGTTCGCCAGGTCCCGCGGAGCCAGCGCCATCGTCCGCGGCCTACGGGCCATCAGCGACTTCGAGACCGAGATCCAGCTGGCGCACAACAACCGGGTGCTGGAGCCGGAGGTCGACTCGGTCTTCTTCATGACGTCGGCCGCCAACAGCTACGTCAGTTCGAGCCTGGTCAAGGAGATCGCGTCCTTCGGCGGGGACGTCTCGACGATGGTCCCGACGGCCGCGCGCGAGGCGCTGGAGCGGGCGCTGGGGCGCCGCTGAGCGTCTGGCCCGTGCCATAATCGTCGGCGCAGGAGGGCCATCGACATCGACATCATCTTCCTCGTCGAGCGCCTCGAGTCGCTGATCGCCAACGGCAAGAAGTTGCCGCTCACGACGAACGTGGTGGTCGATCAGAACGCGGCGCTCGGGCTGATCGACGAGCTCCGCGTCGCCGTCCCCGAAGAGGTCCGCGCGGCGAAGCGCATCAACTCCGAGGGCGAGCGGATCATCGAGAAGGCCCAGGAAGAGGCGGAACGCATCGTCGGCCGCGCCCAGGAACAGGCTGCCTTCCTCATCGACGAGCGGGGTCTGACCCAGGCCGCCGAAGCGGAGAGCGGGCGCATCATCGAGGAGGCGCACGTCGACGCCGACAGGATCCGCGCCGGCGCCGACGAATACGCGCTCGGCGTGCTCGAGGGGCTCGAGGGCGACGTCCAGCGGACCCTGCAGAGCATCCAGAAGGGCCTGAGCCTGCTCGACGAGCGCCGTGCGACGCTGCTGACGCCGCCACCGATGGACGAAGTGGAGCCGCTCGCCGAGGGATCCGAGCTCCTCGAGGACGACCACTGGGACGACGAGGCGGAGGAGCCCGCAACGCCGGCCCGCACATGACCGTGCGCCGATGAGCGCATCGTCGGTCGATCGGCCCCTCACCTGGAACGTCGCGGGTCTGCTGGCGGACGGCGTCGGTGCCGACCGGACGTACGACATCGCCGACGTCACGATCGACCTGCCCGAGGGTCTGGAGCTGGCGTCGCCGATCGCGGGCCACGTCCGGCTGACGCGCACGAACCGCGGCATCCTGGCCAACGCGCGGCTCGCCACGTCGCTCGCCGGTGAGTGTGCCCGCTGCCTTCGGCCGTTGGCGACCCCGATCGACATCGCCCTCGACGAGGAATACCTCCCGTCGATCGACCTGGCGACGGGTCGTCCGACCGACATCGAGGCCGAGCCGGAGGTGCTCCGGCTGACCGAGCACCACGAGGTCGACCTGGAGCCGTCGGTCAGCGACGCCATCTCGCTGGCCGAGCCGATCGCGCCGTTGGACCGGCCCGACTGCCCGGGCCTGTGTGCCGTGTGTGGTCAGCCGCTCGACGAGGGAGAGCACGACCACCCTGATGACGAGATCGACCCTCGCCTGGAAGCCCTCAAGGCCTTCCGCCCCGACTGATCGGCACGTGGCACTCGTCATCCGCCCGGCGGAGTCCGATGCCGATCTCGAGACATGGCGTGGCGTGCGCCTCGCCGTGTTGCCGAACGAGCGGGCGCTCTCCGTGGACGAGATGCGAGCGATGGCGACCGACGAGACGCTCTACCTCGTCGCGGAGCTCGACGGCGACGTGGCGGGGTGCGGGCTGAGCGGTCGGTCGAGCTTCGATCACGCGGGTCTGCATCCGCGGGTCCTGCCGGCGTTCCGACGACGAGGCGTCGGGACCGCGTTGCTCAGGGCCCTCGCCGAGCACGCGCTGACCACGGGGTTCACCGAGGCCGGGTCGCTGGTCGAGGATCGGGGCTCGCTCGCCTTTGCGGAGCGGTTCGGGTTCGGGGAGGTCGACCGCCAGATCGAGCAGCTTCGCGCGATCGGCGAGGAGCCGGCCCCGACGATGCCGGAGGGGATCGAGGTCGTCACCGTCGCGGAGCGGCCGGGGCTGTGGGCGCGGGCATACGACCCGTTCGCCCTCGCGGCCATCAGCGACATGGCGACCGATCGCCCGGTCGTGGTGTCGCGCGAGCAATGGGAGCGTGACTGGCTGTCGTGGCCGGAGGCCATGTTCCTCGCCCTCGACGGAGACGAGATCGTCGGGTGCGCGGGGCTGGAGTACGACCCCGACCGACCCGATCGGTCGGAGCATGCCTTCACGGGTGTCGCGCGCGGTTGGCGCCGCCGCGGGCTGGCGTCGGCATTGAAGCGCATGACGCTCCATTTCGCGTCGACCCACGGCGTCCGCGAGGTCTACACGTGGACCCAGCGCGACAACGCCGACATGCGCGCGCTCAACGAGCGGCTCGGGTACCGCTACGGGGCCGAGAGCATCACGGTCCGCGGGCCGTTGCCGTTGGGCGGGTGACGGGCGGTGCGGTCTTCGTCGGCGGCCACTGGAACGCCCCGATGTTCCAAGTGACCGCTGAGGCGTCGCGCTTGGGGCCGGGTCGTCCCGCTTGCGGTCGATCGGAACATCATCCGGGTTCCACCTGACCCTCGACATGCTCGCTGGGATCGTCCGCCGGTCGATCGGAACACCGAGATGTTCCAATCGGCCGGTAAGGCTGCGGGTCGCGCCCATTGCCGGTCGCTTGGAACATCGGGAGGTCCACCCACCGCTCGTCGCGCCTGGGAACGACGTGTCACGACCGTCGCCCTGAGAAGCCCGTGCCCCGCCATCTGGTACATCGGGAGGTTCCGGGTGGCGACTGAACGCCGCATCGCGGGACGCTCAGCCGCTGGCTGTACCGCGTGATGTTCCACCACGGCC
>DATBMM010000093.1:0-4740 GCA_036554825.1 Candidatus Limnocylindrales bacterium | reverse complement strand
TCGGCCAGGGCCGCGAGGCCGCCAAGGAGTTCCTCAAGACCAGCCCGGAGATCGCCGCCGAGATCGAAGCCCGCATCCGCGGCAAGATCACGGAGACGCCCATCCCTGTCGAAGGCATCGAAGAAGCCGAGTAGGTCGTCGTGATACGGCCCCATCGCGGCGTTGGCCAGTCCGCGCTGGCCGCTTACGCACGACCACGTGCGCGCGCGTCCAGTGCTCCTGGCGGCCTTGCGCTGAGACCGTCTCCCGACGACCAGAGGACGTGAGAGCCCGCAGGCGGGAGACGTACGCCGAGCGGCGGGAGCGACGAGCCGCCGTCGAGGATCCGGAGGTCGTGCTGGAGGCTGCGGCACGGTTCCTCGAGGCCCGGTCACGGTCGGTCACCGAGGTGCGCCGTCGGCTGACGTCGGCCGGCTATCGAAGCGAGCTGGTCGATGGGGCCATCAACCGTCTTGTCGATCTGGGCATGCTCGATGACGAGGCGTTCGCGCGCGCCTGGGTCGAGTCGCGCGACCGGGCGCGGCCACGCGGCGAGCGCGCCCTTCGTGACGAGTTGCGCCTCAAGGGTCTCGACCGGTCGATCATCGACGTGGTCCTCGAGGAGCGACGGGGTGCAGACGACGACGCGCCGGTTCCCGACCGCGTCGCGGCCGAGCGCCTGCTCGACAAGCATGCCCGGGCGCTTCAGCGCATCCCGGACCCGCGCCGGCGCCGTGAGCGCGCCTATGCGCTGCTGGCAAGGAACGGCTTCGATCCGGAGATCTGCCGCGAGGTGGCGGCCCGGGTCGCGACGGTCGATCCGGAGTCAGACGCGGGCCTCCCAGCGTGACGCCAGGTACTCGGCGTCACGAGCCACACCGGTCAGGTTGGCGGAGCCGTTGTCGAGCTGGAAGAGCATGCCGATGAGGGTCAGGCCAGGCACGTCGGTGACCCCGCGGACATGCTTCGGCACGCCGAACTCGCGCTCGACGGGGACGTCGAGCCAGTCGTAGTCGGGCGCGTAGCCCGTCGTCCATAGGACCGTCGAGATACCCTCGGCGGCGAGGTCGAGCTCGGTCACCTCGGGCACCGTGTGATCGAATGGGACACGGTCGTCCGGGGGGAGGTCGAGCGCCGCGTGCTCGGCGTATCTCTCGAACAGGGGCCGGATGCGCTCATCGAAGAACCCATCGGCGAACCGCAGGTTCGTCTCGAGGTCGTCGGCGAAGTGAGCCCGTTCACCCTCCGCCGCCACGAATCGACCGACGAGCCTGATCCCGTCCGCCGCGAATCGCCGCAGGTTCGTGTCATGGCCGCCACGGTGGCCGGACATGTGCGGGTTGCAGGCGAAGCGTTGCCTTGGGTCCGGCAGGCGATCGACGGTCGGGAGCTCGACGCCGAGCGCTGGGCCGTTCCGGACCAGCTCGATGACCCACCAGAACCAGTCGTGGCCCCGGTAGCGACGGGCCGCACGGCCGCAATGTCCCACCGAGAGCGTCACCGCCCGACCGGCGTCGTGCAGTTCCTCTGCCAGCTGGACACCGGTCTGGCCGGTGCCCACCACGAGCACGCCCCCGGGTGGCAGGGCGTCGGCGTTCCGGTAGTGATGCGCATGCACCTGCTGGATCCGGGGCCCGAACGCCGCCGTCGACGGGATCCTCGGCGTGTGGAACGCGCCCGTGGCGACCACCACGTCGCGTGCCCGGATCGTGCCGCGCGACGTCTCCACCCTGAATCGGGCCGAGCCCGACGCATCCTCGGTCACCCGGTCCACTCCGGTGTCGAGCGCGACCGGCGCATCGATGACCTCGGCGTACCTGGCGACCCGCGCCGCGATCTCGTCGCGTGGCATGAACGCGTCGGGTTCCGTCCCGTCGTACGGATAGTCCGGCAACGCCGTCACGAAGTTCGGCGAGACGAGACGGAACGCGTCCCAGCGGTCCTGCCAGCCCCCGCCGAGGGTCGATCGTCGGTCGAGCACGATGTGCTCCCGCCCGGCCTGCCGCAGTAGCCGGCTCATGATCAGGCCGGCCTGGCCGGCGCCGATGACGACGGTGTGGATCGAGTCGGGCAGCTGACTCACGGAGCGGAGCATAGGACCCCGCCGAGCGGCGAGCGACCGATGGACGAGGTGCGCGACCCATGGAGGAGGTGCGCGACCCATGGACGACGTCGCCAGCCGATCGACGAGGCGACTACGATCGCCGGGTGTCAGAGGCCGGGCGCGCGATCGGGACGCTGCGAGAGCGGCCGCTCCACGCGTCGCTGAAGCAGTGGTACGCGGAGGTCGGGGATCGCGTCGAGGTCGCCGTCGACGGATACGTCATCGACCTCGTGCGCAACGACCTGCTCATCGAGATCCAGACGCGGGGATTCTCGGGCATGCGGTCCAAGGTCTCGGCGCTGCTCGCTCGGGGGCACCGCGTGCGCGTCGTCCACCCGGTCGCGGCAGATCGCTGGATCGTCAACGTCGACGCCGACGGGGTGGTCCTGTCGCGTCGTCGATCGCCGAAGCACGGCACCCTCGCCGACCTGGTGTCCGAGCTGGTCAGCTTTCCGACGCTCCTCGCGGATCCCCGGTTCGAGCTCGAGGTGCTGCTGACCGCCGAGGAGGAGTACCGACGCCACGTGCCCGGGATGTGCTGGCGTCGCAACGGCTGGACGATCCTCGAGCGCCGGTTGGTCGAGGTCATCGATCGCGCCACCTTCGCCAGTGTCGAGGATCTGAGGCGACTCCTCCCCGCCGGCCTGCCGCCCGACTTCACCACGGCCGACCTCGCGGCGGGGCTCGGACGGCCTCGGCGCGTGGCGCAGCAGCTGGCCTATTGCCTTCATGGCGTGGGGCTCATCCACGCCGTCGGCAAGCGCGGGCACGCCGTGGAGTACCGGCTCGCCGTCACGCACTGAGCGCCCAGCGTGCCCGGTGACGCTCGTCACCCCCCTTGGTTGACCGGGTCCAGCCCCGGGCCTACGCTACTCGGCAACGTTCCAGGCGCCGATCTACCGGCATACCGAACGAAGGATCGGCCCGATCGCGGCCCAACGAGGGGGCCCGGACCGTCGAGCTGACGGTCCGCACCGGACATCGCCGACGCGGCGCCCGGCTCCTCCTCCGAACGCGATCGTGCCTGCAGATACATGACGCGTCCGGCCGCATGATCCGGTCCGGATGGGAGGAACCGATGGAGACACCGATCGTGGTGGCGGTGGCGCTTCTTGCCGCCGTCGGCGGGGTGCTACTGGGCGCCCTGGGCCGGACGATGTGGGCGTCGCAGGGCATGAAGGCCGCACAGGCCGAGGCCCGGCGCATCGAGGCTGAGGCCCGGACCCGCCAGAAGGAGCTCATCCTCGAAGCCAAGGACGAGAAGCTTCGTCTTGCGCGCGAGGCGGAGGACGAGGCCCGCGCTCGTCGCAACGAGCTGGCCGCCCAGGAGCGTCGCCTGACGCAACGCGACGAGCAGCTCGACCAGCGAGCCGAGATGCTCGAGGCGCGCGACCGCAAGCTGATCGAGCGCGAACGCGAGCTCGACAAGGCCAAGGACGACCTGGCCCGGGCAACACAGGAGCAGGTCGCCGCCCTCGAGCGCGTCTCCGGGCTGAGCGCCGACGATGCCAAGACCATGCTGCTCGAGGCGGTCAGGGTCGAGGCCGAGCACGACGCGGTCAAGCTGGCCCGAGCCATCGAGCGCAAGGCGCGCGAGGAGGCCCAGGACCAGGCCCGCGACATCATCCTGACGGCGATGCAGCGTGTCGCAGCGGACCACACCGCCGAGCACACGGTCAGCGTGGTCCACCTGCCGTCCGACGAGATGAAGGGCCGCATCATCGGCCGGGAGGGGCGCAACATCCGCGCCCTGGAGCAGGCGACCGGCGTCGACCTGATCATCGACGACACGCCCGAGACCGTCGTGCTCAGCGGGTTCGACCCGGTCCGCCGGGAGGTCGCCCGCATCGCCATCACGAAGCTGATCGCCGACGGACGCATCCACCCGGGCCGCATCGAGGAGGTCGTCGCCAAGGCTCGCGCCGAGGTCGATCTCGTCATCCGGCAGGCCGGTGAGCAGGCGGCGTACGAGGCGGGCGTGCCGGGGCTGCCGGCCGAGATCATCAAGCTCCTCGGCCGCCTGAAGTACCGGACGAGCTACGGCCAGAACGTGCTCAATCACTCCGTCGAGACCAGCAACCTGGCCGCGGTGATCGCGGCCGAGATCGGCGCCGACGTGCAGGTCGCCAAGATGGGCGGTTTGCTGCATGACATCGGAAAGGCGGTCGACCACGAGGTGGAGGGACCGCATGCCGCCATCGGTGCCCAGATCGCACAGCGCCACAACCTGCCGTTCAAGGTGGTCAACGGGATCGCCGCGCACCACCAGGAGGTCGAGTACGCCTGCCTGGAGGCGCCGGTGGTCCAGGTCGCCGACGCGATCAGCGCTTCCCGGCCAGGCGCCCGTGGCGAGACCATGGACACGTACGTGAAGCGGCTCGAGGACCTCCAGGCGATCGCCGAGAGCTTCGGTGGGGTCGAGCGCTCGTTCGCTGTCCAGGCCGGCCGCGAGGTGCGCATCCTCGTTCGGCCGGAGGAGATCGACGATCTGACGGCGACCCGACTGGCGCGGGACGTCGTCAAGAAGATCGAGGAGCAGCTGACCTACCCGGGCCAGATCAAGGTGACCGTGATCCGCGAGACCAGGGCGGTCGAATACGCGAAGTGACCGTCGGTGGTGCCGCCGCGCACCGCACGGTCACGGCCCGGAGCACACG
>DATBMM010000055.1:0-2065 GCA_036554825.1 Candidatus Limnocylindrales bacterium | reverse complement strand
GGCGTCGACGTCGACTACAAGTTCGGCACCATGATCGAGGTCCCGCGCGGCGCCCTCGTCGCCGACGAGATCGCCCGTGACGCGGCGTTCTTCAGCTTCGGCACGAACGACCTGACGCAGATGACGTTCGGCTACAGCCGGGACGACGCCGAGGGCGGCTTCCTCCTCAAGTACGTCGAGGAGGGCATCCTGCCGGTCAACCCGTTCCAGACGCTCGACGACGCCGTCGCGGGCCTGATGCAGGTCGCCGTCGAGAAGGGTCGCGCGACGCGCCCGGACCTGGAGGTCGGGATCTGCGGCGAGCACGGCGGCGATCCCGCCTCGATCTTCAAGTGCGAGCGGCTGGGTCTCGACTACGTGTCCTGCTCGCCGTTCCGCGTGCCCGTCGCCCGCCTCGCCGCCGCCCAGGCTGCCCTCACGAACGCCGCCGAACGCGACAAGTAGCGGCGGCGGCCCCCGGTGGCGACACCGACGGCCCGCGAGATGGCGGCGCGTCCAGACACCGCTTCGGCTCGTGCGCGCCTTGCAACTCCGTAGAAAGGGGTTGCATAGAGGTGGTCCGGTGTAGTCTAGTGACGCACAGGGGGCGAGTTAGCCGTGCAGGTAGACATCGAACCGTACATCTACGCGCTGCGGGTCGGGATCGGCGTCGTGCCGCCCGTGCTCATCGCGATCGTGCTGCTGGGGGGCCCAACCGCCAGTTGGCTCCTCTATCGATTCGTGGTGCAGCCGCGCAAGGTGCGGATGCGCGGCAACGACCGCACCGCGATGTGGGTCTGCGCCAGCTGCCGGTCGGTGAACGACCTCCGGATGGCGCGCTGCTATCGCTGTGATGCGACGCCCGACGAGGCGGAGCTCGAGGTCATCGACGCCCGTCCGACCGGTCCCATCCCGCTGTCGCCCGTCGGCCCCGGCCTCGACCTCGGCGGTCACGCGACCGCCGGTGGGCGACCGATCGCCCGGATCGAACGCGCCCCGGACGTGTGGGACGAGGACGACGCTTGGCCGGAGGAGGTCGCGGAGCGACGCGAGCGCGTCGTGCGCCCCGACGTGGCCGCGATGGCCGAGGTCAGCCAGGCAGCGACCGGCGGAGCCGGTTCCGCGGGATGGACCGCACGACCCTCCGGACCCATCCCCGTCGGCCCCGGGCGGCCGTCGATCACTCGCCCCGGGGTGGCCCGACCCCGCCGCGCCGTCGTCGCTGGCACCGCTACGGATCCTGACGACTCGCCCGCGGCGTGACCTCGCCGGCCCCGGGGGCTGAGCGGGCTCGCCACCGGGTCCTCATCGTGGGCGGTGGTTTCGCCGGCCTCTACGCTGCGCGGAGCCTGCGCAGCGACCCCGAAGTCGCCGTGACCCTGCTCGACCGGCGCAACTTCCACCTCTTCCAGCCGATGCTCTACCAGGTCGCGACCGGCGCCCTGGCGCCGAGCGAGATCGCCCAGCCGCTGCGATCGGTGCTCGCCCGCCAGCGGAACGCGACGGTCATCCTCGGCGAGGCCGTGGGCATCGACGTCGACAAGCGCGAGGTCCAGGTCTCCGACGGTGGCCCGATCCCGTACGACACGCTCATCGTCGCCACCGGCGCGCACCACACATTCTTCGGCCGCGACGATTGGGCCCAGCACGCCCAGGGCCTCAAGACCCTCGAGGATGCGATCGAGATCCGCCGCCGGATCCTCATCGCGTTCGAGGCCGCGGAACGGGAAGCCGATCCGGAACGCCGCCGCGAATGGATGACGTTCGTGCTGGTCGGTGGCGGCCCGACGGGCGTCGAGCTGGCTGGGTCCCTTGGCGAGATCGCCCGCGACACGCTTCGCCGCGACTTCCGGGCGATCGATCCATCGGACGCGAGGATCATCCTCATCGAGGCGATGGACCGGGTGCTGCCGCCATACCCGCCGGGTCGGTCGGCATCGGCCAAGCGCCAGCTCGAGCGGCTGGGCGTCGAGGTCCGGGTCGGCACCACCGTCACCCACATCGACGACACGTCGGTCCGCGTCCGACCGACCGCCGACAAGGAGGCGCCCGAGGAGGAGATCCCGACGCGGACCGTGCTGTGGGG
>DATBMM010000020.1:0-10279 GCA_036554825.1 Candidatus Limnocylindrales bacterium | reverse complement strand
CTGTCCGGCGGGCAGCGCCAGGCCGTCGCCATCGCTCGCGCGGTCCACTTCAATGCGCGGGTCATGATCATGGACGAGCCGACGGCTGCGCTCGGGCCGGCCGAGACGGCCCAGGTCCGCGACCTGATCCGCCAGCTCAAGGACGAGGGGATCGGCATCTTCTTGATCAGCCACGACATCCACGACGTGTACGACCTGTCGGACCGGGTCAGCATCATGTACCAGGGTCGGATCGTCGACACGGTGAACAAGGACGATGTCACGCCCGACGAGATCGTGAGCATGATCATCCTCGGCAAGCGGCCCAAGGAGGCGACGCAGACGGAGCTCGCGCAGCTCGAGCTCCGCAGCTGATCCAGGGCAGCCCGCGGGGTGGGCGAGCGGGCCGACGGGGCGAGCCGGGAGCGCGGCGCTCGCCGGACTACGTCCCACCCCGGCGGAACGTGGGAGCCAGCGCCGGGTACAGCTCGCGGTAGGCCGCGTGCGCGTCTGCGTACAGGGGCGCGTCCGGCCCGGGCGACGCCGCCGGGCTGACCCGCACGAACGCGACCGACGCCTCGTCCACGGTCCCGTACCAACCGGCGCCGACCGCCGCAAGCACGGCCGCCCCGAACGCCGCGCCCTCGGTCGTGCTGACGGTGGCCAGCTCGGCGCCGAGCACGTCGGCGAGGATCTGGCGCCACAGCGGGCTGGCCGTGCCGCCGCCCGAGGCACGGATCTGCGAGGGCATCGGCATGCCCGTCGCGAGCATCTGATCGAGCCCGTCGCGGAGGCCGAACGCGACCCCCTCAAGCACGGCCCGCGTCAGGTGTCGACGGTCGTGGGCGAGCGACAGCCCCACGAACGCGCCCCGGGCCAGCGGGTCCGGGTGCGGGCTGCGCTCGCCGGTCAGGTAGGGGAGGAACAGCAGTCCCTCCGAGCCGGCCGCCACCGCACCCGCCGAATCCACCAGGGTCCCGAACTCCTCACCCGGGGCGAACGCGTCGCGGAACCAGCGCAGGCTGCCGGCCGCGGACAGCATCACCGTCATCAGGTGCCAGCGGTCGGGCACGGCATGGCAGAACGCGTGGACCTGCCCAGCCGGATCGCGCAGCGCCGCGTCGGTCGTGGCGAAGACCACCCCCGACGTCCCGAGCGACAACGCGACCACCCCCGGCTCGACTGCCCCGACCCCCACGGCATTCGCCGACTGGTCGCCGCCACCGGCCACGACCGGGGTACCGGCACGGAGCCCGGTCGCCTCGGCCGCTGCCGCCGAGACGCTGCCCGTGACTGCCGGCCCCTCGAACGTCGGCGGCAGCCAGCGCGGGTCGATCCGCAGCGCCTCGAGCACGACCGGCGACCAGTCGCGCGCCGCGAGGTCGAAGAGCAGCGTGCCGGCGCCGTCCGCCTTGTCGAGGGCGTGATCGCCCGTCAGTCGGAGCCGGACGTAGTCCTTCGGTAGGAGCACGTGGGCCACCCGGGACCATACGTCGGGTTCGTGGTCGCGCACCCAGACGAGCTTCGGCGCGGTGAACCCGGTCAGGGCGGTGTTGCCGGTGATCTCGATGAGCCGCTCCGGACCGACCGCCGACCGGATGGCATCGCACGCCTCGGCCGTGCGCTGGTCGTTCCAGAGGATGGCCGGCCGCAGCACGCGGTCCGCATCGTCGAGCAGCACGAGCCCGTGCATCTGACCGGTCAGCCCGACCGCGGCGACCTCGTCTCCAGACACCCCGCTGGACGCCAGCACGTCGTGGACCGCGGCGACCGCACCGTCCCACCAGAGCTCCGGGGACTGCTCCGTCCACCCGGGCCGTGGCACCTCGAAGCCGTACTCGCTCGCGCCGATCGCGAGGACCGCCCCGTGCCCGTCGACCAGGACGGCCTTGGTCGCCGTCGTCGACGCGTCGATGCCGACGACGTACGCCACGGGGTCAGCGACCGGCGCCCGACGTCACCCGCGACGCGTCGACCGTCCAGATCGACTGGTTGACGAGGTTCTCGAGGGCCTCCTGGTGGCCCGATCGCCGCCGCGGGCGGATCTCGCCAGAGGCGACCTTGTCCTCCAGGGACTCGAGCGTCTCGTCGCCGTCGAGGATCGCCTTCCCGAGCCGCTCGTCCCAGCCGGCATAGCGCTCGGCCTTTCGGTCGGCAAGCTCGCCGCGCTCGATGAGGTCGGCCGCGACCAGGAGGGCCCGCGCCAGCGTGTCGAGACCACCGATGTGCGCGTGGAACAGGTCGGTCCGGTCGGTGCTCTGGCGGCGCAGCTTGGCGTCGAAGTTGAAGCCGCCCGGCGCGATCCCGCCGTGGCGGAGGATCTCGTACAGCGGCAGCGCCAGGTCCTCGACCGAATTGGGGAACTGGTCGGTGTCCCAGCCGTTCTGCGGATCGCCGCGGTTCGCATCGATCGACCCGAGGCTGCCGTTCGCGACGGCAAAGGCGACCTCGTGATGGAAGCTGTGCCCGGCAAGGGTCGCGTGGTTCGCCTCGACGTTCACGCGGTACTCGCCGGCGAGCCCGTGGCTGACCAGGAAGCCGTGGACGGTCTGGACGTCGTAGTCGTACTGGTGCTTGGTGGGCTCCATCGGCTTGGGCTCGATCAGCAGCTGGCCGTCGAAGCCGATCCGGTGCTTGTGCTCGGCGACGAGGTGGAGGAACCTCGCCAGCTGGTCGCCCTCGCGCTTGAGGTCGGTGTTGAGCAGGGTGTCGTATCCCTCACGACCGCCCCACAGCACGTAGTTCTGCCCGCCGAGCCGGTGGGTGATCTCGAGCATGTGCTTCACCTGCGCCGCGGCGTACGCGAAGACTTCGGGATCCGGGTTGGTGGCCGCCCCCGCCTGGTAGCGCGGGTGGGTGAACAGGTTGGCGGTGCCCCACAGCAGCCGGACGCCGGTCTCTTCCTGGTAGCGCGCGGCATCGTCGACCAGCGCATCGAGGTTCGACCGGAACTCCGCGAACGAATCGCCCTCGGGCGCGACGTCTCGGTCGTGGAAGCAGTAGTACGGGATGTCGATCTTCGCGAAGAATTCGAACGCGACCGCCATCTTCGTGCGCGCATCCGTCATCGCGTCGCCGGTGCCGGCGAGCCACGGTCGGTCGAGGGTGCCGATCCCGAACATGTCGAGTCCCGGCCAGGCGAACGAGTGCCAGAAGCAGACGCCCGGGCGAAGGTGGTCCTCCATCCGCTTGCCCAGGACGACCCGATCCTTGTCGTAGACCTTGAAGGCGAGTGGGTTCGTCGAGTCGAGCCCCTCGTACCGGATCGGCTCGGTCACCTCGCCGAAGAACGCCTCGCTCACCGTCGGCCCCTCCTCCAGGATCCACGTCTCGCAGCCACACGCAGCCTAGCACCCGGATTTGTAGGAGCGAAGCACAAATCGCAGGTCGTTGACGAGTCGGCGCCATGCGCTTAGCATCGATGGTGATGCTAAGTGTAAAGGTCAGTACCAAGCACCAGATCGTCGTGCCGAGCGAAGCTCGACGGGAGCTCGCCATCGAAGCGGGCGATCGACTCGATGTCGAGATCACCGACGACGCCATCGTCCTGCGCAAGCGACCGAAGCGGGCGTCCGATCGGCTTCGAGGGCTGGCCGCCGGGCGTGGTTGGTATGGCGCCGACCCCGTGACATTCGTCCGACACCTTCGTGACGAGACCGAGGCGCGGGTCCGCGAACGAGAGGAGCTCATCGCCCATGCTCGATCCGGAGCACAAGCGGATCGCACTCGACAGCAACGTGCTGATCTATCTGCTCGAGGGGCAAGGACGCCTGGCCGAGGCCGCCGCAGGGATCGTTGACTCGATCGACTCGGGCGACCGAGACGCGGTGATGTCGGCGATCAGCCTGACCGAGATCCTCGCCGGCCCCGCCATCGCGGGCGACGCCCAAGCCTTCGAGCTGACGGCCGAGGCGTTGCGAGACTCGCGCATCGAGGTCGTGCCGTTGGACGGCGCCACAGCGGAGGATGCGGCGTGGATTCGCGGCTCGATCGGCGTGAGCCTCGCCGACTCGATCCATCTGGCGACGGCCCGCAACGCCGACGCGACGGCATTTGTCACCAACGACCGCCGGATCCGACCGATCCCGAGGCTCAGCGTCGTCCTCTTGGCCGATCTCGCCGGGGACACCCCCTAGATCCTCACCGCAAAGTCGGTACCTCCGATGCTTACGGCGAGGGCGGCTCAGACCTTCTTGAGACGTTCCAGCCGCTGGACTCGAGCGCGATCGAGCTCGAGCAGTTCGGGTTGCTGGTTCGGGCCGAGAGGGCGGTCGTCGATCGAGGTGGGGTCGGAGCGCTCGTCGAAGGAGAAGTGGATCTCGTCCTCTTCCTGGACGCCGCGCGGCCAGCCGTAGGAGCGGTACCCGATGAACCCGGCGCCGAACGCCTCCAGCACGCGCCCGTCGCGCGCGCTGACGATCCATCCGATGATGGCCGCTGCGGCGAGGATGACCACGATCGCGGTCGCGAGGTCCATGGCGTCGTTCCTTGCGCCCGACGAATGTGCGCCTGACCGCGTGACCCGTCAAACGTGGTCTGGCTTCCCGGACCGGCAGTTCCATGCCAGATACGCGTGGTGCGACTGCAAGTCGCGCTTCCCGGCCCGAGAAGGCGCAAGCCCGAGCTTTCTGATGCGTGGCGGCGCACGGATCAGCATCACCTGCACCGATCGGGCCGTCCGAGAGGGCGCGCGCGTGCCTAGCAACCGCCGGGCGAATATCTGGCACGGAGCACGGTGCACGGAGCGCGGAGCGCGGACCAGAGCGAGACGCGCACCCCGACCGGGCCCACGCGGCCCAGCGGTGTAGCATCGCCGCCATGACCGACCGGACCGATCGGACCGACCGCGACCCGAAGGGCTTCTCGACCCGCGCCATCCGCGCCGCGTCGAGGACGCCGGCCGTCGACCAGCGGCCGACGAGCGTGCCGATCTACCAGACCGCGACCTTCACCTCGAACGACGCGAAGGATCTCGCCGAGGTCGTCAGCGACGCACGCGCCGGCTACTCATACACGCGTCTGTCGAACCCGACCAGCCGGGCGCTCGGTGATGCCTTTGCCGACATCGCGGGCGGCGAGGCTGGGACGGCCCTGGCATCCGGCATGGGTGCGGTCCACGCCGCGCTCGGGTCGCAGCTGTCGGCGGGCGACCGGGTCGTCGGACCGTTGGCCGCCTACGGCTCGACCCGCAAGCTCCTGGGCGACATCTTCACGAGGTTCGGCGTCCGGGTCGACCTCGTCGACATGACCGCCAACGCCGCCGTGGCGGCGGCGATCGCCGAGGCGCCGACCCGGGTCGTCTATGCCGAGACCATCGCCAACCCGACGACCGTCGTCGCCGACCACGCCACGATCGCCCGGCTCGCGCACGAGCACGGCGCGACGTATCTGGTCGACAACACCTTCGCGTCCCCGTACGTCTGCCGTCCGCTCGACCTCGGGGCCGACCTCGTGATCGAATCGGCGACGAAGTTCCTCGGTGGGCACAGCGACGTGATCGCGGGCGTCGTCGCGGGTCGCGCCGACCTGGTGCGGGACGTCGAGGCGTTCCAGAATGACACGGGCGGCACCATCGGCCCGTTCGACGCGTTCCTCGTCCTGCGCGGTCTCCTGACGCTCGGCGTCCGGATGGAGCGCCACTCGCACAACGCCGCGGCACTCGGCGCGTGGCTCGAGCGTCAGGACGGCGTGGAGCGCGTCATGTATCCGGGTCTGCCGAGTCATCCCCAGCACGACGTCGCCGCTCGCCAGTTCCGCGGCGGCGTCGCCGGCGGGATGCTGTCGTTCGAGATCGACGGTGGGCGCGAGGCCGGCCAGGCCGTCATCGATTCGATGGCACTCCCGGAGCTGACCGCGTCCCTGGGGAGCGTCCACACCTTCGTGGTCCACCCGCCATCGACCTCCCAGCGCCAGCTGTCAGATGACGAGCTGCTCGCCTCGGGCATCAGGCCGGGCCTGCTGCGCGTGTCGGTCGGGCTCGAGGACATCGAGGACCTGCAGGCCGACTTCGCCGCTGCACTCGAGGTCGCTCGCGGCGTCGCGCGGCGGACCACGGTCGGCGTCTAGGCTCCTCCCGTTGGCGACACCCGCCGCGGCCGCCGGCGCTCCCGCTGCGGCGCGCGCCGCCGGGACACCGACCAACCCGTTCGCGCAGCTCGGCCACGGTCTCTGGCGGCTGCTGACGTCGGTCGACTTCGCGGTCGTCCAGATCATCTTCCTGTCGATCCTCGCGGCGATCGGGATGACCCTCCAGCAGCTGCCGGACTTCGCGTTCCGCTCGCCGGCCGACTATGCGACGGCCATCGAGGACATCCACATCCGATATGACCCGGTCCTCGGCCCGGGCATCGTGAACATCCTGGAGCGGCTCGGCGCGTTCTCGATCTTCCGGTCGGCGATCTTCGGCATCGGGCTCGTCGTGCTGGTCGTGTCGATCGTGGTGTGCACGCTCGATCGCACGCCACGGCTGTGGCGTGACGTCTCGAGGATCCGCGTCGTCCAGCCCGAGCCCTTCTACGATCCGCGGCTGCCGGACCGTGCGGCGATGACCGGTGTCGGCGCCGACGACCTGCGCCGGGTCGTTCGGTCCCGGGGCTTCCACGTCCGCACCGAAGCGACCGCCGACGGGGCGACGCACGTGTACGGCGATCGCCACCAGTACACGAAGCTGGCCACGTTGCTGACCCACCTTGGCCTGATCCTGTTCCTGGTCGCAGCGGCGGTCACGTCGCGCTTCGGCGACGAGCTCGGGATGGTCATCCCCGAGGGCGAATCACGGACCGTCCAGAACATCGGCACGGCGGACCTGATGCTCGTCAAGAACAACGACTTCGAGGCGCCCGGCTTCGAGACCGGGATGCCGACAGACTTCACGACCGACCTCGCGGTCTATCAGAACGGGTCCGAGGTGGCGCGCAAGACGATCCGCGTCAACGACCCGCTCGGCGCCGGCGGCTACACGTTCCATCAGAACGGCTTCGGTCCGGCGCCGCACATCCTGGTCAAGGACGCGAGCGGTGCTCCGCTGTGGGACGCCAAGGTGCCGCTGCTCGGCTCGGCCGGCGGAGCGCCGTACGAGACGATGGCGGTCCCCGGTCGCGACCTCGGCCTGCAGCTCCTGCTGGGTCGTGACTCGGTCGGCGAGGGCGTGCTCGTCGTGCTGCCGTACCGGATCGTCGGGACGAACGCCGACGGGACCGACCAGGTCCAGAACTTCGACGCGGTCCAGCTGCGCCGTGGCGACGAGAAGGTGTCGGACGCGCTCGGCATCTCGGTCGGGTTGGTGGACTTCGGCGAGTACACGCTGGTCATCGCCAAGAAGGACCCCGGCCAGGGCATCGTGTGGGCGGCGTTCCTATCGCTGATCGCCGGGATCACCATCACCTTCTATCGACCTCGCCGGCGGGTCTGGGCGCGCATCGCGCCCGACGGCCGGCTCGCTCTGGTGTTCCGGGCCGACCGCTATGTCGACGTCGAGCGCGAGTTCGGCGCGCTGCTCGACGACCTCGTCGCCGTCCGCCGACCGGCCACGGCCTAGCCCCGCGGGCGTACCGTCTCGGCGTGACGACCCTGCACGACCTGCATCGGGCGCTCTTCCCGACGGCTCGGCCCGTCGGTGGCGGTGAGCTGGCCACGGAGCGAGCGGGGCGCGACGTCAGCTGGGTCCGGGTCCTCAAGCCACGCGTCCCGGCGTTCGACGCCCTCGAGACCGGCGACCTGGCGATCATCCCCGCGCCGGCGCTCGCCGTGGTCGCCCCGGGCCCGTCCCCGCTCCACGAGCTGGTCGTCGCCCTGGTCCGGGCCAAGGTCCCGGCCGTCCTCCTCGTCGAGGGCGATGCCGGCAACGACACGTTGGCGTCTCTCGGTGAGGCCGCGACGACGGCCGGCCTGACCGCATTGCAGCTCGGCCGGGTCGACCCCGTGGCGTTGGAGCGCAGCGTGATCGGCTTCCTCGTCAACCGGCGCGCCGAGCTCGATCGCCGCGCGGCCGACCTCGAGACCCAGCTCGCCCGCTTCGCGCTGCTCGGGCGCGGGCTCGACATGCAGGCGGCGACGATCGGCGCGTTCCTCGGTCGGGCTGTCGTCATCGAGGGTCGGCGGGGGGACCCGATCGCGGTCCACGCCCCGGCGGACCAGCCGACCGCGGCGGCCGCCGTCGCCCGCTACCTGGCGCGGCCGGCGGGCGCGGGCGCGCTTCGCGTCGACATCCCGGCACCGGCCGGCGAGACCGGTCCGGGCGGACGATTGATCCTCCTCGGCGACGAGGCTCCGGACGAACTCGATCGCATCGCTGCGGAACGGGTGGCGGCACTCCTCGCGTTGGAGCTCGCCCGGGACGAGGCAGTCCGCCAGGCGCGCGAGGAGACCCGACGCGGCGACCCGTTGCCGGCCGACGGCCCGCCGTGGGTCGTGATGCTCGCCCAGCAGGGGTCGCCTGACAACCCGGATGACATCGCGGCCCGCGAGGAGACACGGGCCGAGCTCCGGCTGCTCATGTCGCCGCGCCGGCTGGTGCTCCGCGGCAGCTCCGAGAGCCTCGAGCTGCGCCTCGTCGCGGCCGCGCCGACCGATGATCCGGACGGTCTCGCGACGGCCGACCGGCTCGCCACGTTCCTGGATCGGACCGTGGCGGTCAGCCGCACCTTCAACGAGCCGGGCGCCCGGCCAGCGGCCGAGGCGGCGGCCCGTGCCACCCTCGAGGCCGCGGAGCAGCTCCCCGACCCTCCGCGCGTCGTCCGGGCGTCCCGCCTCCCGGCGTACCTGCTGCTCGGCAACGTCCGCAACCTGCCCGACGGTGTGCGCCAGGCACGGGAGCTCCTTGCACCCATCCTCGTCGGCCGCGAGGACGCCCAGCGTGAGCGGCTCGACACGCTGTCCGCGGTCCTCTCGTCGCCGAGCCTGGCCGAGGCCGCTGCACGGCTCGGCGTGCATCGCAACACGATCGCGTATCGCGTCCAGCGACTGGAGGCGCGCGGCGACTGGGACCTCACCGACCCGGAGCTTCGTGTGGCGCTGATCCTGGCCGTGAGACTGGTGCAAAATGCACAAGATGCTTCCCCGGCCCCAGTACTGAATCGCAACCCGGTCTCCTGATACCGTGTCCTCCCGAGGTGCCTGCCCGCGATTTGGTGCGGGATGCACAAGTCGGACGGAGGACCACTATCGCGATGACGACCCTCGAGCGGATCCCCAGCGGCGTCGCCGCGCCCACCACGACCGTCGCCGACGTCCTGTCCCTGGCCCGTGAGGCCGGCGTCCTGATCGTCGACCTGCGCTTCGTCGACCTGCCCGGCCAGTCGCAGCACTTCAGCATCCCCGTCAAGGACCTGGGCGAGGACCTGTTCATCGACGGGATCGGCTTCGACGGCTCGAGCATCCGCGGCTTCCAGCACATCCACGAATCGGACATGCTGCTCATGCCGGACCCGACGACCGCCTACGTCGACCCCACGCTCGACATCACGACGCTGATCCTCACCTGCGACGTGGTCGAGCCCGGCAGCCGCGAGCCGTACAGCCGCGACCCCCGCTACGTCGCGCGGAAGGCGGAGCGGTACCTGGCCGAGAGCGGCATCGCGACGACGTCGTTCTGGGGGCCCGAGGTCGAGTTCTACATCTTCGACTCGCTCCGCTTCGAGACCGCCGGCCACAAGTCGATGTACGAGATCGACTCCGACGAGGGCATCTGGAACTCGAGCCGCAACGGGACGCCGAACCTCGCCCACCGGCCGCGGCCGAAGGAGGGCTACTTCCCGGTCCCGCCGATGGACACGCTCCAGGACCTGCGCAGCCGGATGGTGCTCGCGCTGCAGGCGTCCGGCATCGACGTCGAGGTCCAGCATCACGAGGTAGGTGGCCCGGGGCAGGCCGAGATCGACATCCGCTACGGCACGCTCGTCGAGACCGCCGACAAGGTGCTGCGCTACAAGTACCTGATCAAGCAGGTCGCGGCTGCGGCCGGCAAGGTCGCGACGTTCATGCCGAAGCCCCTCTACGGCGATAACGGCTCCGGGATGCACACCCACCAGAGCCTCTGGAAGGACGGCACCAACCTCTTCTACGACGAGACGGGCTATGCGCTCCTGTCCGACACGGCGCGCTGGTACATCGGCGGGCTCCTCAAGCACGCCAAGGCCATCCTCGCCTTCGCGGCGCCCACGACGAACTCGTATCGCCGACTCGTCCCCGGCTATGAGGCGCCGATCAACCTCGTCTACTCGCAGCGCAACCGCTCGGCGTGCATCCGCATCCCGACGTACTTCACGACGCCGGGCGCCCGTCGCCTCGAGTTCCGCTCGCC
>DATBMM010000363.1:0-5161 GCA_036554825.1 Candidatus Limnocylindrales bacterium | reverse complement strand
ATCCTCGATCGCGCGCTTCTGGCTGGAGGTCACGATGATGACCTGCTCGACGCCCGCCGCGACGGCCTCCTCGACCGCGTACTGGATGATCGGCTTGTCGACCAGCGGCAGCATCTCCTTGGGCTGCGCCTTGGTCGCGGGCAGGAAGCGTGTGCCCCAGCCGGCAGCGGGGAAGACGGCCTTTCGAACGCGCATGGAACCTCTACGGAGGGATCAGGTGGGCCGGGTCAGTCTAGCACCGGGCCCGTTCCGGGCCCGTCATCGAGGCCGTCCACGAACCGACGGACGGCTATCGTGAAGGCATCCGGCTGGTCGAGATTGGCGAGGTGCGTGGCGCCGGCGATCCGGACGCGCCGGACGTCCCGCGCATGCTCGGCGAACCGCCGCGCGCCGAGCCGGAACAGCACGTCGAGCTGCCCGTTGACGATGAGGACGGGGCCGGGGTAGGCCGCGAGACGCGGGGCGAACCGCTCGCCGACGAGGGCTCGCAGCGCCGCGCTCCCGCCGGCCGAGTGGAAGCCGCCGCTGATGATCGGATCGGCGATCGACGGCGGGTAGCGCGTCCGGAAGAACCACCGATTGAGGCGGTCCATCCCGCGCGGCCCGAGCCGGTCGATCGCCCACGCGAGGGCCAGGTACGGCCGTGCCCGCAGGCCGATCGGCTCCTGCGTCGCGCCGGACAGGACCAGGCCCCGGATCAGCTCCGGTCGGCGCGAGGCCAGGTCCATGGCGACGTAACCACCGAGCGACAACCCCACGACGACCGCTCTGCCGCCGGCGGCCGTCTCGATCACCCGGGCGAGCTCGTCCGCGGCCCCGGTCAGCGTGAACGACCGATGCGCCAGCGACCCATGGCCGGGCAGGTCCATGGCGATCACCCGGTACGCGTCGCTCAGCGCATCGAGCTGTGCGGTCCACGAGGTGCGCGTGAGGCGCGTGCCGTGGACGAACACGATCGGCGCGGCGTCGCTCGGGCCGGCCGCGACGTACGACGGCTCGAGGTCGGTGGCGGGCGTGTCGGCGGGTGGCTCGGAGGTCGTGCCAGCGTCCCGGGTCACGTGTCGCGGTCGAGCCCATGCTGGACAGCGAGCAGCGCCGCCTGCGTGCGGCTCGCCAGCCCGAGCTTGGCCAGGATGTTCGAGACGTGCGTCCGGGCGGTGCGCTCGGTGATGCCGAGGTCCTCCGCGATCTGCCGGTTGGGCAGCCCGCGGGCGACCCGTGACAGGACATCTCGCTCGCGCGCGGTCAGGGCTGCGATGCCGTCCGCGCTGTCGGGCGAGCCGGGACCGGCGGTCCGCCCCCGGTCGCGCATCCGTCGGGCGACGATCCCGGCGACTGCCGGGTCGAGATGTACCTCGCCGGCGGCCGCGGAACGGATGGCCGTCGCGAGCTCGTCGGCCTCGGCGTCCTTGAGCAGGAACCCAGAGGCCCCGGCCTCGATCGCCGCGACGACACGGGCTTCCTCGATGAAGCTGGTCAGCGCGACGACTTCGACCTCCGGCATGGCCGACTTGATGCGCGCGGTCGCCTCGATCCCATCGAGGTTGGGCATCATCAGGTCCATCAGCACGATGTCCGGTCGGAGCTCGACCGCCCGCTCGACCGCCTCGAGGCCGTCCGCCGCCTCGCCGACGATCTCGATGTCGTCGTGGAGGCCCAGGAAGTCGCGCATGCCACGACGGACCATCGCGTGGTCGTCGACCAGGAGGACGCGGATCCGGGCGTCGGGCATGACGTGGCCTCGCAGGTCGCTACGGGCCGCCGGGGACGACGACCGAGCGTTCGTCGGCGGCGGTCGCTCCGTCAGGATGCGCTGCCCGCTGCAGCAGCACGGCGGCGCCGAGGATGGCCGCCGCGCCCACGATCTGGATCGGCACCAGCGCCTCCGAGAGCAACCATGCCGCCAGGGCGACGCCGACGACCGGCTCGAACAGCATCAGGATCCCCGCCCGAGTCCCGCCGATCAGCCGGATCCCCGTGAGGAACCCGAACGACGGGATCGCGGCAGCTGCGACGCCCGTGAAGACCAGCAGCGGCAGGACGCTCGGGTCCGCGATCGGCTGGGCCAGCGACCCGATCCCGCCGGCGACAAGGGCGACGAGCACGGCGCCGATGCCCGACACCAGGAGCACCGTCGTCATCGCCTGCTCGGTCGGCACCTCCGGGTACCCGTCCCGGGCCATGATCACGAAGATGGTCTGGCAGACCGCGGCGCCGAGCGCGAGCCCGATGCCGAGCGCGTCGAGCCGGATCCCGGCCGCCGGGTCGAGCTGCGAGGCGACGACCGCGATCATCCCGGCGATCGCCAGGGCAAGCGCGGCGAGCCGCGACCGATCAAGGCGCTCGCGGCCGAGAGCCACGTTCGCCACCGCGACCAGCGCCGGATACGTGTAGAAGCCGAGTAACGCCAGCGCGATCGTGATCCGGTCGAAGGCGAAGAACATGCACAGGTTGAGCACCGTGCCCGCGAGGGCTGCGGCGAGCACAGCGAGCTGCGCCCGCCGTCGCAGCCCGCCGAACCGGACCAGCCGTGTCGCGCCACGGCGGACCCGCCAGCCGACGTACGCGCCGAGGGCCAGGAAGCCGATCACCGCGCGCCAGGCAACGAAGGCCGGCGGCTCCATCCCGGCATCGTAGGCGAACCTCGACAGCGGACCGAGCATCCCGAAGAGCGACGCCGAGGCGATGACGATCGCCAGCCCACGGAGCGGGATGGCGCCACCCACGTCGGCCGTCGCCGAGGGCGTCGATGTCAGGGACGGGCTGGACATCGGCGCATCGTAGAGCCCGCGACCGCGATCCGCCGGTTCGCAGTCCGAGCTGGGCTCAGCGCGCAGCGGCGCCCTCGACCGGACGGTCGGACCGGTCGGTGGTGCGCTCGGCCGCGGACGCTTCGCGCCGTCCGGTCGTGAACCGGATCGCCGTGAAGGGGATGCGGATCTCGCGGAAGACCTCGATCGAGACGAGGAACCCGAGGAAGAGGAAGACGACACCGAGGAACTTGCCGAGCTGGAACAGGTCGGTCGAGCCGAAGCGGTTCAGCGAGTCGGTGAGCGTCGGGATGAACGCCCCGACCGCGATCAGGATCGTCGCCGGCACCCGGCTGTGGATCCGACGCGAGAGCAAGGCGCTCACCGCGCCGGGCAGCGACGCCACGAGGTTGACCAGGATCGCCACTGGGGCGATGAACAGGTTGAACAGGAACTGGTCGCCCGGTTGGTTCGGATCCAGCGAGTAGGGCAGGACCCGGCGCTTGGGCATGAACATGTAGGTGCTGAAGACGGCGCCCAGGATCAGCGCGAACGCGCCGGTGACGTTCATGAACGGGGTCAGGAGACGCAGCTCAGGCGGCAGGAGCGTGGCGACCGGCATCGACGTCGCCGGGTCCAGCGCATAGCCCGGGGCGGCGATCGAGGTAGTCGCCATGAGCCCGAGGCTGAGCAGCGTGGTTCCGACCACGGCGCCCGCGGCCAGGCTGGGCCAGCGCTCGTTCTGGAAATACGTCTCGACGGCGACCGCCAGGGCGAGGACGCCGGCCGACAGGAAGTACAGGAGTGGTAGCGCGCCAGCGCCCACGTACTCGGGTCGATTGCGGACGAGGAACGTGAACAGACCCGCCAGGAACAGGCAGAGCGCGAAGCTGTATCCGAAGCGCGTCCGCCCGAGCAGGAAGGCCGTCCCCAGCCCGAGCCAGCCGGCGGTCCAGACCGCACCGGTGAGGTACCACGTCCGGTACAGGGTCTCGTTCCAACCCGCGGCGCCGGCGAGCGCCTCGCAGCCCGCGGCGACGCCGTAGAACAGCATGCCGATGGCCCAGATCAGCTGGAAGCCGCCACGTCGCTCGCGCCACTGGTCGAACAGCGCGACGCTGAAGACCAACGCCAGGAGCGAGGTCACGGCGGGAAGCAGGATGTCGAGCCGCACGGTCACCCTCTCCGCTGGTGCGCCTCGATGAAGCGCAGCAGCAGGCGATCGAGCAAGGTCCACGCGTCGCCGTACAGGGCGGCGAGCCGGGACGGATCCATCGAGCGACGACGTCCGATCGCGGCGAGCTCGGTGACGAACGGCTGCCGAGCCCCGACGAAGCCGGCGATCGCCTCGACCAGATCGGCACCGCCGGTCGCGAGCCTGACGGCCTGGACGTCGACGACCGCCCCGGCCTGCGACTCGAGGCGGCGGCGGCGTCGGACGTCGTCCGGCGCGGTGTCGAGATAGGCGACGATGGTCGAGATGAGCCGGCGGCCGTCCCTCCGGAACGCCTCTCGCTCGGCAGCCTCCGAGGCGGGGGTCGCCGCGTAATGCTGCCGATACACGCGGGTCAGGCGCGCCGGCGACGCGCCGAGGCTGGTCAGCGGGCGTCGCGTCCCCGACCGGCGCTCCTCGATCAGCCGCTCGAGGGCGGCCCGCTCGAACCGACGATGACCGCCGGGCGTCGTCCAGGCCGGCACGCGGCCGTCGTCGGCCCAGCGCCGGAGCGTGTCGGGGTCGATCCCGAGCAGCTGACTGGCCGGGCCGAGCGAAAGCCACCCTCCTCTGGGAGCCGCGGTGGCCGGTTCGCGCACGTCGGGACCTCGTACGAAACGGGCGCCGACGGGTCAGCACGGCCGTGGGGGGAAACGGCCGGCGACCCGTCGGCATGGAAACCTGGGTAAATCTGGGTACCAGATCCTGCCCGGGCGAGCTGAGGATAGGGCCGCTCCGAACGGGGCGTCAAACGGATGCCGACACGGCTCCCGTCACGGCGACGAGCGGCGTCGACCGCGTGCCCGATTCAGGCGGGGACGAACTCGTGGTCGTCGCGATGGATGCCATCGCACAGACCCCAGCGGCCCTCGTCGGGGGCTCCGTCGGGACCGGGGATCGGCACTGGGCGCATGATCTCGCGGACCTCGCCCTTGCGGCAGAAGAAGTAGCCACGGTCGGCCATCCAGCTGCGGACGCAGACGGGGTCGCCGTGGAACTGGAACGGACCGGGGTTGATCGCCGGTCGGTCGGTCCAGCTCACGGCGGTCTCGGGCGCGACGATGTCGAGCAGGTTCACCCGCCAGGGCGTGCCGTCGATGATCTGCTCGCAGCCGGCGCATCGCTTGGCGACGTTGTCGCTGATGATCGTCCGGATCTGGATGCCCATGATCTCCATCGACCCGATGGTATAGGAACG
>DATBMM010000291.1:0-5816 GCA_036554825.1 Candidatus Limnocylindrales bacterium | reverse complement strand
TCCCGCAAGCAGGACGCCAGCGCTGTCGACTTCCTGGTCGAGACCTATCTGGCCGCCACCGAGCCGATCACGCTCGTGGCCGTCGGGCCGCTCACCAACCTCGCCCTGGCGTTCCAGGCCGAGCCCCGGGTCGTCGAGACGATCCCGCACGTGGTCGTCATGGGCGGCGCCCATGGGTCCGGCAACACGACGCCGTCGGCGGAGTTCAACGTGTGGGTCGACCCGGATGCGGCCCGGATCGTCTTCCGTGCCGGGCTCGCGGACCTCACGCTGGTCCCGCTCGACGCGACCCACCAGGCGCTGGTCTCGACCGACGACTGCGCGGCGTTGCGAGCCACCGGCTCGGTAGCCGGCGCGGCGGCGGCGACGCTCATCGAGGGCCGCATCCGCGCCTACGCCGACCTCCAGCCGCTCGACGCGCCGTCGAGCGCGCCGGTCCACGACGCACTCTGCATCGCGGCCCTGGTCGATCCGGGGGTAGTCAGCGGCCGGCGGGCCCACGTCGATGTCGAGACCCAGGGCGACCTGACGCTGGGTCGGACGGTCATCGACACGACCGACTGGTTCGGGCACGTCCCGAACGCATTCGTCGCGCTCGACGCCGACGCGCCGCGGTTCGTCTCGCTGCTCCTGGAGACCCTCGGCCGCTAGGGCGTGTCGGCCGCCGCGAGTGATTCCTCCGGCGTCATGAGCACGATGTCCTCCACGACGGCCTTGGTCTGCAAGCGGCGGAGCTCCTCGAGCGGGATGTGACAGCTCATCAGGTGCCCTGGCTCCACTTCGGCGAGCGGCGGCTCTGTCACCTCGCACAGGCCGGGGATCACGCGCGGACAGCGCGTGTGGAAGACGCAGCCCGACGGCGGGTTCGCGGGGCTCGGCACCTCGCCACCAAGGCGGATCCGGGCACGCGCCTCGCCGTCGAGGTTCGGGACCGCGGAGAGCAGCGCTTCCGTATACGGATGGTTCGGGCCGCGGAAGACCGCCTCCGACTCGCCGACCTCCATGATCCGGCCCAGGTACATCACCGCGATCCGGTCGGCCAGGTAGCGCACGACGCCGAGGTCGTGCGAGATCAGCAGGTAGCTGGTGCGGCTCTGCGCCTGGAGCTCGGACAGCACGTTGAGGATGGCTGCCTGCACCGACACGTCGAGGGCGCTGGTCGGCTCGTCGGCGACGACGATGCGCGGGTCGCCGGCGAACGCCCGGGCGATCGCCA
This sequence comes from Candidatus Limnocylindrales bacterium, assembly GCA_036554825.1. Classification (GTDB taxonomy): domain Bacteria; phylum Chloroflexota; class Limnocylindria; order Limnocylindrales; family CSP1-4; genus SPCO01. Next base: position 4,600 of record DATBMM010000291.1, on the reverse strand, counting down.
CGCGCTGCTTGAGCCCGCCGGACAGCTGGCGCGGCTTGAGGTCCAGGTGTCGCTGGGTCAACCGCAGCGAGGCGGCCAGCTTGTCGACCCGTTCGCTGGCAGCCTTGCCCTTGAGCCCGGTCAGCTTGGTCACCGAGCGCGACAGGATGTTGCGCGCCGTCCAACCGCGGTTGAGTGCCGAATCCGGGTTCTGGAAGACCATCTGGATCGAGCGCTTGTCCTTCGTCGGCCGGTTGGTCGACTGCGCGGCGAGCTGATGGTCGTCGAGCTCCACGCGGCCACCGCTGTCGGGGCTCTCGATGCCGAGGATCGTCTTGGCGAGCGTCGACTTGCCAGACCCTGACTCGCCGACCAGGCCGAGCGTCTCGCCGCCGCGGAGCTGCAGGTCGATGCCGACGACGGCGGGGACGTCGTGGCCTGACGAGCGGAACGTCTTCGATACGTGCTCCAAGTTGAGCGCCACGTCGCCTTGCGGCACGGCCGCCTGCCCGACACCCGCCGGGGGCGCCTGGATCTCGCCGATCCGCTCCCAGTGGTGGCAGCGCGTCCATTGCCCGTTCCCGACATCGACGATCGGTGGCACGACCTCGCGGCACAGGTCGGTGGCCAGCGGGCAGCGATCGACGTACACGCAGGTCGGCAGCGGCGTGCCGATCTGGGGCAGCGTGCCCGGGATCGTGGCGAGCGGCCGCTCGGACTTGCGGACGCCGTGGCGGGGCAGCGACTGGAGGAGGCCGACCGTGTACGGGTGCTGGGGCCGCTCGAAGACCCCGATCGCATTGCCTTCCTCCACGATCTTGCCCGCGTACATCACCCCGACGCGGTCGCACATCGTACGGATGACGCCGAGGTTGTGGGCGATCAGCAGGACCGCGGCGTCCATCTCGGCGACCAGCGAACGCACGAGGTCGAGCACACTGGCCTCGACGGTGGCGTCGAGCCCGGTGGTCGGCTCGTCGAGGACGAGGAGAGTCGGGTTGCAGGCCAGCGCGATGGCGATGACGATGCGCTGCTGCATGCCGCCCGACAGCTGGTGCGGGTAGCGCTGGTAGACGCGTTCCGGATCGGCGATCTGGACCCGGCCCATCGCCGCCAGCGCGCTTTCGCGCGCCTGGCTCGCGCTCTGGCCGAGGACCGTGTACGCCTCCGCCACCTGCGGGCCGACCTTGGTCGTCGGGTTGAGCGCTGCGCCCGGGTCCTGATAGACCATCGACGCGCGGTGGGTCCGGAAGTCGCGGACCTGTTCGTCGTTCATCCGCGTGATGTCCTGGCCGCCCACGAGGATGCGGCCGCCGGTGATGACCGCGTTGCGCGGCAGGTACCGCAGCGCCGCGTATGCCGTCGTGGACTTGCCGCAGCCCGACTCCCCTACCAACCCGTACGACTCGCCGGGCTTGATGTCGAACGTCACGCCGCGGAGCACGGGGCGTTGGATGCCGCGAACGACATACGCCAGCGACAGGTCCTCGACGCGCAGGGCTGCGTGCGCCGACGTCGTGGGCTCGGGCGACGGGGTCGGGGTGACCGGCTCGGCTGTCACTCGGAGAGCACCGACTGGAGGGAGTCCGCGATGAGGTTGATCGCGATGACCGTGCTCGCGATCGCGAGCGCCGGGAACAGCGTCGACCACCAGACGCCGGCGATCATGTACGAGTATTCCTCGGCGATCGACAGGCCCCAGTCTGGCGAGGGTGGCTGGATGCCGACGCCCAGGAACGACAGCGTGGCGACCGTGAAGATCGCGTAGCCGAAGCGGACCGTCAGCTCGACGACGATCGGCCCGAGCACGTTGGGGAAGATCTCGCGCGACAGGATGAAGAGCCCCGACTCGCCGCGCAGCTTGGCGGACGTCACGTAGTCGAGCTGCCGCTCGGACAGGACGGCCGAGCGCACCGTGCGCGCCACGATCGGCGTGAACAAGATGCCCACGACCGCGACGACCACCAGCGGCGACGGCCCCAGCACGACCAGCGTCAGCAGCGCGACCAGGATGACCGGTAGCGCGAGGAACGCCTCCACGAGCCGGCTGAGCACGTCGTCGACGATGCCGCGGTAATAGCCCATGATCAGGCCCAGGAGCGTCCCGGCCGTGACGCCCAGGATCGCCGCCAGGGGCGCCACGACCAGGACGTCACGCGAGCCGACCATCACCCGCGACAGCACATCCCGGCCGAGCCGGTCCGTGCCGAACGGATGGAACTCGATCCGGTCCGTATTGGGGACGGGGACTTGTCCGGGCGGCTGATGGTTGAGCGCGAAGTCGTTGAACGGGTCGTAGGGCGTGATCCGCTCGCCGAGGATGGCGGTCAGGACCCAGCCGAGCAGGACCACGATGCCGATCAGGAAGGCTGGCCGCTTGAGCAGCTGACGGATCGTCTCGCGACGAGCCTGCGCACGCTCGGAGACGCCGCCGACGGCGACCGGGGCGGCGGCTGGTGCCGGTGCGATCGGGACGTCCATCAGCGTTCCGCGTCGAGCCGGATGCGGGGGTTCATCCAGGCGATGATGAGGTCGGCAGCCAGCGTGGCCACCATGTACACGATGCCGATGATGATGGCCCCGGCCGTGAGTGTCGGGATGTTCTTCTGTTGCGCCGCGAGCAGCATGGTGGAGCCCATGCCGTTGTAGTTGAAGATCCGCTCGACGGCGATGATCCCGCCGAACAGGTAACCGATCTGGACGGCGATGACGGCGACGGTGGGGATCAGCGCGTTACGCAGCACGTGCCGGATCATCGTCTGCGAAGTCGTCAGGCCCTTCATCGTCGCCGTCCGGGTGTAGTCCGACTGGAGGACCTCGATCGTGCCGGCGCGTGTCATGCGAGCGATGTAGCCGAAGTAGACGATCGCCATCGCCAGCGCGGGCAGCAGCAAGTAGCGCATCTCCACCAGGAAATCGGCCCCCCGTGGCGGCCGCGCCGTCACAGGCAACCATTTCAGTTGGACGCCCACCAGCACCACGAGGATCGTGCCGGTCACGAACTCGGGGATCGACGACGACGTGAGCCCGAGCAGCACGATGCCCCGATCGACCGGACGGTCGCGTCTGCGCGCGGCGAACAACCCGGCGATGATCGCGATCGGGATCGTGATGACGAGCGCGAGACCGGCCAGCTTCGCCGACCGGCCGATGGAATCGGCCAGCTCCGGGAGGACCGGCTTGTTCGTGATGAACGAGTTGCCGAAGTCGAGCGTGAAGACCCCGACGATCGATTCGACGTAGCGCTCGAGCAACGGCCGGTTGGTGCCCAGCCGCTCGTTCAGCGCATCGACGCTCTCCTGCGGCGCGAATGGCCCGAGGATCGTCCGTCCGACATCGTTCGGCAGCACGTTGGCGATGATGAAGACGATCGAGGCGAGCAGCCACAGCGTGACCAGCGAAAGCAGCAGCCTGCGCAGGATGAAGCGTGCCATCGGGTGCTCGCGCGCCGTCCCCTCAAGCGGGTGGGTAGACGAAGGCGGCGGCTGGAGCCGCCGCCTTCAAGCGTGACGTGTCAGGCGACCTGGGAGGTCGTCGCGAAGGACATCTGCCCCAGGGCGCTCGAGAAGACGCCCTGGAACTTGTTCGAGTTGCCGGCGAGGTAGTTGTAGAAGTACGGCACACCGACCGGGATGTCCCGGTTGAGGATCGTCTCGAGCTTGGTGCAGGCCGCCTTCTGGGCATCCACCGAGACAGCAGCCTGGAACTCCGTGAACGCCGCATCGAACTCCTGGGAGTTGTACTGCGACGAGTTCCAGATGCCCTTGCTCTTGAGGGCCGCGTTGAGATACACGTCCGGGGTGGCCCGGTGACCGTAGTCGACGATGCCGAGCTCGGCCGCGCCGGAGCACGGCGGGTCAGCCGGCTCGGCCGGGCACCACTGGGCCCCATAGAAGGTCTGAAGGCTCTCGACCTCGATGTTGAGGGTGATCCCCGCCTCGGCAGCCTGGCTCTTGAGAAGCGCGGCCAGGTCCGGGATCTCCTGCAGCTCGCCCGCATGGAGCGTGGCCGTCAGGTTCGACGCACCGGCTTCAGCCAGCAGCGCCTTGGCCCGATCGACGTCCCGTTCGCGCTGGGCGATCGCCGAGTCGAAGTACGGGTACCCCTGCCAGATGACGTGATCGTTCCCGATCTCGGCACGGCCCTGGAAGAGCTGCTGGATCAAGGCCGGCCGGTCCCACGTCAGCGCAAGCGCTTCGCGCACCTTGACGTCGGCGAAGGCGCCCGTGTCGACGCGCATCCAGATCTGGCGGTGCAGGGCAGCGGGCTGGGCGATGAGCGTGAAGTTCGGGTCGTTGAACAGCGCGGCGCCGGTGAGGACGTCGAACTGCACGATGGCGTCGACCTGGTCGCCCTGGTACGCCGTGATCATCGGACCGGTCTCGTCGAAGAAGATGAACTCGGTCCCGTCGAGCGGGGTCTGGCCACCCCACCAATCGGGGTTGCGCTCGAACGTCGCACCGGTCTGGACGTTGTAGTTGAGGAGCTTCCACGGCCCCGTCCCGGTGGGGCGGGCGTCGAACGCCGTGCCGGCCACGTAGTCCTTCGGCGTGATGACGGTCTGCGCGTTATAGATCGAGACGAGATACGGGAAGTTGCCGTTGGCCGCTTCGAGCGTCAT
>DATBMM010000288.1:0-11986 GCA_036554825.1 Candidatus Limnocylindrales bacterium | reverse complement strand
GCGTCGTGCGTGCACGCGCGCAGAGCCTCCTCGACGCTGAGCGCCTGGTCGGCGCCGACCGTCTCGCCACCGACCGTCGTCCGCGCGATCGCCGAATAGACGGTGTCGACCGGGCGGTACGAGGCGACCGGCGCGTCGCTCGAGAGCGCGAAGCGGACGCCGGCCGCGAGCATCTCGCGATACGGCTGGAGCCGGTGGACGCGCGCGCCGTCGAGTGCGCCCAGCCAGGCGTCGCCGGCGTCCCAGAAGTAGCGCGGCTGGCCGATCGCCCAGACGCCGAGCTGCGCCATCCGCTCGAGCTGGTCCGGTCGGGGACCGCCGCAGTGCTCGATCCGATGGCGGTGGTCGTCGCGCGGATGCGCGGCGAGCGCGGCGTCGTAGGCGTCGAGGACGCGGTCGATGGCCCGGTCGCCCTGAGCGTGGACGCCGATCTGCCAGCCCGCGGCGTGCGCGCGCATGATCGCGTCGCGGAAGGCGTCCTCCGAATCCCAATACAGGGACCCGGTGAATTCACCACTGCGGCCGTACGGTGTCGAGAAGGCCGCCGTCCCGCCGGTGAGCGCGCCGTCCGAGTAGAACTTCATCGGGCCGATCGCGAGCCGATCGTCGCCGAACCGCCCGGCCAGGCCGATCGCGAGGTAGTCCTCGATCTGCGATGAGATCGGCATCGCGGTGACGCGCACCCCGAGCAGCCCGCGCTCGCGCGCGAGTCGGTAGCCATCCAGCTCGCGCCGGGTCACCTGCGCGTCGACGACCGAGGTCATGCCTGCGGCGAGGTAGGCGCGTGAGCCGCGGTCGATGTCGCCGACGATCTCATCGAGCGGCGCATCGTCGTGGAAGCCCGGCCCGTGGTGGCCGATGTCGACCGCGATCGGCACGACCAGCGACTGGGCCGCATCGAGGCAGTACCCCGTCACGCGGCCACGGTCGTCGCGGACGAGATGCCCGCCCTCGGGATCGGTCGCCGCGTCGGTGACCCCGCGAGCCTCGAGGGCCATCGTGTTGGCCAGGGCGTGGTGGCCGCTCATGTGCTGGACGAGGACCGGATGGACGCGTGTGGCCTCGTCGATGTCCCAGCGGGTCGGCAGCCGACCATCGGGGAACTGCTCCGGGTTCATGCCGACTGCGCGGATCCACGTCCCGTCCGGCGTTCGCTCGGCGGCCTCGGCGATGCGCGCGACCAGCTCGGCGATCGAGGCGACGCCCGGGTAGCGGACATCGACGGAGGCGAGCTCTGCGCCGGTGAACGCGAGGTGGTCGTGCGGGTCGATGAAGCCAGGCAGGATCGTGCGCCCGTCGACGTCGATCGTCTCGGCGTCGGGTGGGGCGACGGCACGCAACGCGGAGTCGCCGCCGACCGCCACGATCCGGTCGCCGACCAGTGCGACCCCGCCGCGGAACGGCGGTTCGCCGGGCCGGGCCGTGAAGACGCGCCCGTTGACGAGGACGAGCCCGCGCATCGACGCATCTTCGCACTACGGGACGCCTCGGCATCCCGCTGGTTCGCGGTTGCGCCGAGCGCTTACGATGCAGCGGTCCGGGTGGAGGAGGGGCGCCCGCGCGTGGAGGAGGTACGGGCATGCGTGGCTCGAGAACCATCATCGCGTTCCTCGCGACGGCAGCCATCGTCGTCGGATGCACGGGAGGAGGTGGTGGCGGCTCGGCCGCCCCATCGGCAGCACCCCCGGCGAGCGAACCCGCACCGAGCGAATCCGGCGGCGCCTCCCCGAGCGCGGCCGGGTCCGCCGCATGCAACCCGCCGCGCCAGGAGGGCGTGACGCTGACGTTCGTGTCGTTCGGCGGCGTCTACCAGGAGGCCCAGCGGAAGGCGTGGCTCGAGCCGTATACCGAGCTGACTGGCGTCCAGTTCACCGAGGACGAGAACTCGTCGAACGCGACGATCAAGGCGCAGGTCGAGGCCGGCCAGGTCACGTGGGACGTGGTCGATGTCGGAAACGACTTCGGGCTTGACGTCCATGCTGACCTGCTTGAACCACTCGACTTCAACCTGATCCCCAAGGACGAGCTCAACGCGGACCTCGGCATCACCGACTACCGCATCCCGGACATCACCTACGGCGTGGTCCTCGCGTACAACACCGAGGTCCTGGGCGCCGGCAACGTCCCGCAGGGCTGGGCCGACTACTTCGACACGGCCAAGTTCCCCGGCAAGCGGGGTGCGTGGGACTACTCCGAAGGCGGGATGTTCGAGTTCGCCCTGATGGCGGACGGCGTCGCCCCCGACGAGCTGTACCCGCTCGACCTGCCACGGGCGACCGCCAAGCTGGACACGATCAAGGACGACATCGTCTTCTGGACCTCGGGTGCGGAATCGCAGGAGCTCATCGGCTCCGGCGAGGTCTCCATGACGATGATCTGGAACGGCCGTGGCTGGAGCGCCAAGAACATCGACCAGAAGCCCGTCGAGATCCAGTGGAACCAGCAGATCGTCACCGCCGACTACCTGGTGATCCCGAAGGGATCGCCGAACAAGGACGCGGCGATGCAGTTCATCGCGTACACCGCGTGCGCGGAGCACAACGCCGGGCCGTCGGAGTTCATCCCGTACGGGCCGACCAACGTCAATTCGACGGCGAACGCGGCGATGGTCAACGACCTGTCCGTGACCAACGCCGACGAGAACTCGGCCTACTTCGACGACACCTATCTCGCCGAGAACTTCGACGAGATCGATGCCGCCTGGCAGGCGTGGAAGGCGGGCTGATCCGCTAACCCTCGAGGGTCACGACATGGCGACCGCCGGCGAGGTTCGAGGCCGTCCCTGGCCGAACCTTGCCGGCGCGCGCCCCAGGTTCGACCGGTGGTCCGCCCTGGCGTTGCCGGCGGTCGTCTTCCTGGTCGCCTTCTTCCTCATCCCGCTGGTGGCGATGGCGCTGCGCAGCGTGACCGACCCGCCGGGCGCGGGTCTCTCCAACTACGAACAGTTCTTCGCCGAGCAGGCCTATGTCCGGGTCCTGACGAACACGTTCTGGATCGCCTTGCTCGCGACGATCGCGTGTCTCGTCATCGGCTACCCGTACGCGTACCTGATGACGATCGTGCCCGGCCGGGTGGCCGGGCTGTTGCTGATCGCCGTCCTGCTGCCGTTCTGGTCGAGCCTGCTCGTGCGCACGTTCGCCTGGCAGGTCCTGCTGCGTGACACCGGCGTCATCAACCGCTTCCTGCTCGATGTCGGGCTGATCTCCGAGCCGCTGACGCTCATCCGGACCACGTCGGGCGTGATCCTCGGGATGATGCACATCCTCCTGCCGTTCATGGTGCTGCCGCTGTACGCGGTCATGCGTCGGATCGATCCCGAATACGGGCGGGCGGCCGCCAACCTGGGCGCCTCGCCGGTGCGCGCCTTCGTCCGCATCTTCGTGCCGCTCAGCCTGCCCGGCGTCCTGGCCGGCTCGCTGCTGGTCTTCGTCCTCGCCCTGGGCTTCTACATCACGCCGGCCCTGCTCGGCGGGTTGCGCGACCAGATGATCAGCCAGCTCATCGTCCAGCAGATCCAGCAGCGGCTCGACTGGGGTTTCGGGACCGCGATGAGCGTGCTGCTGGTCGCGATCACGCTGGCCTTCCTGTTCGCAGCTTCCCGGGCCGTGCGTCTCCGCGACGTGTTCGGCAGCGGTGTCGGCGAGGACTGAGGCGTGAGCGATTCGTGGCGCCAGCCACGCCGCCTCCTGATGGCGGCGCTTGGTGCGCTGACGGTCTTCTACCTGCTCGCGCCGACCCTGGTCATCGTGCCGATGAGCTTCACCGAGGCCCGCATCCTGAGCTTCCCGCCAGAGGGCTTCTCCGTCCAGTGGTATGAGCGGATGCTGACCGACCGCCAGTGGTCGACCGGCATCGTCAACAGCTTCCAGGTCGCCATCCTCACGGCGATCCTGGCGACCGTCCTGGGCACGCTCGCCTCCCTCGGCCTGAGCCGTGGCCGGTTCCCGGGTCGGTCGCTGGTCAACGCCCTGACGCTCTCGCCGCTCATCGTGCCGGTCGTCGTGATCGGGATCGGGATGTTCGGGCTCTTCGTCCAGTGGCGGCTGGCCGGCTCGCTGGTCGGGCTCGTGCTCGCCCACACGGCGCTGGCGCTGCCGTTCGTGGTCGTCAACGTCACGACGTCGCTGCAGACGATGGATCGCAACCTCGAACTGGCCGCCGCGAACCTCGGGGCGAACCCGCGCCGCAGCTTCCTTCACATCACGCTGCCGATCATCCTGCCTGGCGTGCTGGCCGGGGCGATCTTCTCGTTCATCACGTCCTGGGACGAGGTGGTGGTCGCCATCTTCATGACGTCGGCACGCTTCCGGACGCTGCCGGTCGAGATGTGGGAGCAGGTCCGCCAGGTGGTCGACCCGACCGTCGCAGCTGTGTCGACGACGCTGCTGGTGGTGACGACCGTGTTGTTGCTGCTGCTCGTCCTGGTCCGCCGCCAGGCACCCGCCCAATGACGGCGACGGAACAGCCGGCGCTGGTCCTGCGCGGGCTGCGCAAGCAGTTCGGGGGTGCCGTGGCCGTCGATGGCATCGATCTCGAGGTCCGGCGCGGGGAGTTCCTGACGCTGCTCGGCCCGTCGGGGTCGGGCAAGACGACGACCCTGCGCATGGTCGCCGGGTTCATGGCGCCGACTGCTGGCTCGATCGAGATCGACGGGACGGACATGACGCGCGTGCCGCCCTACCGGCGCGATGTCGGGATGGTCTTCCAGAACTACGCACTGTTCCCGCACATGACTGCCGCCGACAACGTCGCCTTCCCGCTCCGCATGCGCCGACGACCGGGCCCCGAGATCAAGACGCGTGTCGCCGAGGCCCTTCGACTCGTCAAGCTCGGCGACTACGGCGATCGCTATCCGCGGCAACTGTCCGGCGGCCAGCAGCAGCGCATCGCCCTGGCCAGGGCGGTGGTGTTCGAGCCCCGGCTGCTGTTGATGGACGAGCCGCTGGGTGCCCTCGACCGGAAGCTGCGCGAGGGCCTGCAACTCGAGATCATCCGGGTCAGCCGCGAGCTCGGGGCGACCGTGATCTACGTGACGCACGACCAGGAAGAGGCGCTCGTGATGAGCGACCGGATCGCGATCTTCAACGCCGGACGGATCGAGCAGCTCGGCGGCGGCGAGGACCTGTACGACCGGCCGGCATCGCTGTTCGTGGCCGACTTCATCGGCGAGTCGAACATCCTCCGCGGGCGGTATGACGTCGATGGCGGGGAGGGCGGCTGGATGACCTGGGGCGATGCGCGCTGGCGGGTGGGTCGGGCGGCGGCCGAGCGGGCCGCGCTGGCGTCCGGGGCATCGGCGGCACTGGTCGTTCGACCAGAGCGGATGCGGATCGTGGACGGCGAGGGCGCCGGGGGTCTGGCGAACACCGTCGAGGCGACCGTCGACGAGGTGCTGTACCTCGGTCCCGATACGAAGTACCAGCTGGCCCTTTCGACCGGGCAGCGCGTCTCGGTCCGCGAGCCGCGCTCGACCGACGGCCGGGAGCTGGCCCGGGGCGATCGGGTCAAGCTCGGATGGTCGATCGAGGACGGTCTGCTCGTCGACGATCCCGGCGGCGTGTAGACCCTCGCGGGTCGTTGACCCCCGCGTCCCTGTGCGCGTATCGTGCTACCGGTGAGTAGCCTGTTACGGTCCTGGGTGATGCGGATGCGCTGGCGAGACCTGCTGTTCGCGCACTGGCCGGTCGAGGTCGAACGGCTCAGGCTGCTGATCCCGCCGGCGCTCGACGTCGACACCTACGACGGCGTGGCCTACGTCGGGATCGTGCCGTTCCGGATGGAGGACACGGCTCCGCGCGGGCTGCCGGCGATCCCGTGGCTGAGCTCGTTCCCGGAGGTGAACGTCCGGACGTACGTGCGCTACGGGGACCTCGATGCGGTGTGGTTCATGAGCCTCGATGCCGGCCGTCGGCTGGCGGTCGACGGCGCACGCCGCGGCTTCCATCTGCCGTACTTCCACGCGTCGATGGCGATCGAGCGCGACGGGGACTGGGTCCGGTTTCGGTCGCAGCGGCGCGACCGGCGGTGGGGGCGTGGCAGGCCCGGGTCGATCGTCGTCCGCTACCGGCCGACGGGTCCGGCGCGACCAGCCGAGCCTCAGTCGCTCGACGCCTGGCTGACCGCGCGCTATCGCCTGATCGCTGTCGACGGGCGTGGTCGCCTGAGCACGACCCGGATCGCCCACGACCCGTGGCTGCTCCGGCCGGCCGAGGCCACGTTCGAGCTCGAGACACTGTCGGCCGCGCAGGGCGTGGCGCTATCGGGGCCGCCGGCCCACCTCGCGTTCGCCGACCGGCTCGATGTCCGCGCCTGGTGGCCGCGCCGTCTACCGACGACGGGGGAGCGGGACTAGGGGCGCCCCATGTTGGCCTGCACCGTCCGGACGATGAACAAGATCTCCAGGGCCGCGATCACGATCAGCGCGATACCGATCACCGTCTCCACGAGCGTCTCCCTCCGACCATCGTCGTGATTTCGTTGCGCTGGGACGCCCGCATCATGCGCCGCCGGCGGGCTGGGCCGCAAGGTAGCCCACAGAGGGCCTGGATAGCAGGATGTTCACCGGGAGAACGGTCCCCGCGCGACGATCCTGCCAAACCGGGGAGTCTGCGAAGGTCCGTCACGCGCGGCGCGGGCGCTCCTGCAGGCGCGGGATGATCGTCGTCAGCTCCGACGCGATATCCACCGGCCGGGCGCCGAGTGTCTTGAGCAGCTCGAACACCTCGTCGCGCTCCTCGTGGCACATCAGCACGATCACCCGTGGCGCGTCGGCACCCCGGCCGCGGCCGTGGCCGGCGCCTGACCCGGCCGCCCCGTTGAGCTCGGCTTTCAGCGCGATCGTCTCGGAGCCGTAGACCGGCACGTCCGTCGTCGAGCCGCCGCCGGCCTTCACCCCGGCCAGCAGCTCGCCCACGACCGATCGCGGCGACCGCCCGCGCAGGTACTTGAGCGTCTCCTTGATGGCGATCCGCTGGGCCCGCTGGGCGGCGATGCGGCCGATGCCCCGCAAGGTGTCGTCGGGTCGGTCGCCGGCCGTCCCGATGATCGCGGTGATCGGCGCGGTCCGGCCCGCCCCGCCCGCGGCGATGCCCTCCGCCACGTCCAGGACGGCATCGATGCCCGCCTCGTTGTGGGCGAAATCGACGATGACCACGCGCTGGCCGAGGCGGAACAGGTTCAGGCGCCCGGGCGACCGCTCCGCCGACGGCGCGAAGTCCGTCAGGCCGTCGCGCACCTGGGCGAGCGTCGCGCCCATGCCGCGCGCCCCGCCGGCCGCGGCGAGTGCGTTCGCGACGTTGTGGCGAGCCAGCCCGCCGATCGTGATCGGCACCCTCCGGACGTCGACGATCGGTGATTCGCGGTCCCCCTCGACCTCGACCAGCCAGCCATCCCGGAAGACGTACGCGCGACCGCCGCCGCGCATGTGGCGGCGCACGCCCGCCGGCAGCGCGCTCGCGATGGAGAAGTAGGCCACCTGCGCCCGGACGCGCCGGCCGACGGCGGCGACGAGCGGATCGTCCCCGTTGAGGATGACCCAGCCCGACGGCTTCGTGACGCGGCAGATCGTCGACTTCACCTCGGCCAGCTCGGGGAGCGTGTGGATGCCCTGCAGGTCGAGATGGTCCGACGACACGTTGGTCAGCACCGAGGCGTCGTTCGACTCGTAGCCCATCCCGCGGAGCACGATGCCGCCCCGCGCGGTCTCGAGGACGGCGAGGTCGATGTCGGACCGGCGCAGGACCTGCTGGGCGCCACCCGGTCCAGTCCAGTCGCCGGGCTCGACCAGTCGCTCGTCGACGAGCACGCCGTCCGAAGTCGTTGTCCCGACGTGGTGGCCGGCCAGCATCAGGATGTGGGTGATCAGACGTGACACCGTCGATTTCCCGTTCGTGCCCGAGATCGAGATCGCCGGCATCCGCCGGTCGGCATCGCGGATCCAGGGCGGGGGTGTCGTCCGCGCGGCGGCGATCCTCTCCGACCAGCGCGCCAGCATCCGCTCCTGGGCACCGGTCAGCCGGGCGGTCCGCGACGGCGACACGTCCCGTTCCGCCAGGGCGAGGGCCGCCTCGGTCAGGATCCGCGACCGATCCTCCCCGGTCCACGGATACGTGATGATCCAGTGGCCCGGGTCGGACGACCGGTGGACGGCGAGCCCGCCGCGACCCTCGTCGTGGTCGGCTCGGAGGCGACGTACCCAGGCGACGATCGCCGCCACGGGGTCCGGCCAGTCGCGCGCCGGGATGGACGCGCCGAGCCGGACGATGGCGTGCCGCCCGGGGTCGCGCTGGCCGTACCACGTCCGACGCCGGCCGATCGCAAGTTCCACCTTGACCACCGGCTCGAGCCGGTAGACGTTGGGCCCCTCCAGCATGCGGATCTCGACCACGCGCACGGTCCCGGCAGGATAGCAACACGGGTGGCCGCGGGACTGCCGGCAGTCGCTAGACTGCCGCCGTGGCGACCGAGACCACCGGGCCAGACGCGGTACTCGAACTCGACGCGCTGCGCGCGGCGATCGACGCCGACGTCGCGGCCTACCTCGCCGACCTCGAGCGTCTCGTCAACATCGACTGCGGGTCGTACACGCCCGACGGCGTCGACGAGGTCGGTCGCTGGGTCGCCTCGTTCCTGGAGGGCATCGGCGCGGCGGTCGATGTCCGGCCCGACCCGTCCGGCCGGTTCGGCTCGACGGTCGTCGGCACCTTCGACGGCACGCCCGGTGGCCCGCGGGTCCTGCTGATCGGGCACATGGACACCGTCTTCGAGCCGGGAACGGCCGCGGAGCGCCCGTTCCGCATCGACGACGGCATCGCCCACGGCCCAGGCGTGACGGACATGAAGTCGGGGCTCCTGGCCGGGCTCTACGCGCTCAAGGCGATCTCGGCCGTCGGCGGCGTGTCGCCGTTCGAGCGCCTGACCTTCATCGCCAACCCCGACGAGGAGATCGGCTCCCCATCATCGACGCCCCACATCCGGGCGGCCGCCGCCGATGTCGATGCGTGCCTGGTCCTGGAATGCGCCCGCGCGAACGGCGACATCGTGTCGGCCCGAAAGGGCATCCTCGACACGCGGATGACCGTCCACGGTCGTGCCGCGCACGCCGGCGTCGAACCGGAGAAGGGCCGCAGCGCCATCCTCGAGGCGGCACGGATCGTCCGCGAGCTGCACGCCCTCAACGGTCGATGGGAGGGCGTGACCGTCAACGTCGGCAAGATCGCTGGTGGGACGCGCCCGAACGTGGTCGCCGAACGATGCGATCTCGAGGTCGACGTCCGGTCCACCACGGCCGATGGGCTGCGCGAGGCCGAAGCGGCGGTGCGAGCGGTAGCCGCAGGGACCGAGGTGACGGACACGACCGTCGATGTCGACGTCCGCGTCTCGTGGCTGCCGATGGAGAAGCTCGCGCGTTCGGGCCGGCTGGCCGACCATGCCAAAGCCATCGCCCGACGCCTGGGCTTCACGGTCGATGACACCGCGACCGGCGGGGCCTCCGACGCGAACACGACCTCCGGCATGGGCGTGCCGACGCTCGATGGCCTCGGACCGATCGGCGGGAACGATCACTCACCCGCCGAGTACCTCGAAGTCGACTCGATCGTGCCGCGGACGGCGCTGCTCGCCGGTCTGCTGCTGACGATCGCACGCGATCCAGAGGTGCTGGCCTGGCGGTCGGACGACCCGCGGTTCGGCCGGGGATGACCAGCGGTCGTCGCCGGATCTCGTCGGGTGGGCCGTGGGAGGCGGTCGCCGGTTACAGCCGGGCGGTCACGGTCGGCGACGCATGCTGGGTCGCGGGGACCACGGACGCCGGGCCCGACGGGACATCGCAGCATCCGGGGGACATCGCCGGTCAGGCGCGGGCGGTCTTCGAGATCATCGAGCGCGCCTTGATCGAGGGCGGGTTCACGCTGTTCGACGTGGTCCGGACGCGGATGTTCGTGGTCGACATGGCCTCGTCCGACGAGCTCCTGGCGGTCCATGGCGAGGTCTTCCGCGATATCCGGCCAGCCGCCACGCTCCTCGCCGTGACCGCGTTGCTGCATCCGAGCCTGCTCGTCGAGATCGAGGTGGACGCCCGCCGGGCGGTGTGACCGGCCCGCGCGCCGTCGGCCCTACCCGGGGAGCGCCGCGAACCCCGTCGCGCGCGCGACCACCACGATCGCGACCGACGCGATCAGGCCCAGCAGCAGGTTCCGGCGCCACGCGGTCACCACCAGGCACGCGAGCACCGCCACCCACTCGATGCCGACGTGGAAGCTGGACCGTCCGGTGTCGTCCGTCACGACCATCACCGACACCGCGGCCAGCGACGCCAGCACCGCCGGCCCGACCAGCTGCAGGTAGTCGAAGCCGACCCGCGGGAGCCGGTCGAGCCATGGCGTGAGAAGCCCGAGTGCCCGGGTCGGATACGTCACGAGGAACATCAGGACCGCAAGCGGGACGAGTTCGGTGCTCACGGCGCGCCCCTGCCGGGATCGGCCGGGTCGTCGGGTGGTGGCGTCACGTGCGAGCCGGGCATGAGGAACCGGTCGGCCGACGCCGGTGAGCCCAGGGGAGCCGTCTCGTGCGCCATCGTCGCCGGCACGAGCAGCCCGGCCGCGGGTCCGACCAGCCCGCCGACGATGATCCCGACAGCCGGGCTCGACAGCAGCGCGACCACGACCCCGACGCCGGCGCCGACCGCGGCGGCCACGAGCTCACGCCGCCCGGTCAGCAAGCCGACCGCCAACCCGATCATGGCCGACGGGAAGATGATGTCGATGCCGAAGCGCGACGGGTCTGGGATCTGCCCGCCGAGCAGCACGCCGGCCAGCGTGGCCAGCGTCCAGGGGATCAGCGTCGACACGATCGCGCCGATCCAGTAGCCCCACTCGTCGGTCCGGCCGAGCCGCCGGAAGTGCCCGATCGAGAGCGCGAACGCCTCGTCCGTGAGCAGGTGGGCCATCACCGCTCGCCGGGCGAAGGGGACGTTCGTCAGCCACGGCGCAAGCGCCGCCGAGTAGAGGAGATGTCGCGCATTCAACAGCCCGGTGAGCAGCACGATGCCCGGCCACGCCAGACCGCTGGTGACGTACCCCACGGCGGCGAACTGCGCGGCCCCGCCGAAGACGATGAGGCTCATCGCCAGCGCTTCGATCGGCGAGAAGCCCGCCTCACGTGCGGAGAGGCCGTAGACGAACCCGAAGCCCAGCGCCGAGGCGGCGATCCCGGCGGCATCGATGAGCGTGCGCCGGCGGCTGGCGGCGAGGTCCTCAGGTGCGGCGGGGGTCGCCGAGGTCGGGCCGGCGATCTGGCTCAGCGGAGGTACGTCTTTCCGCAGGTCCCGTCGCAGACGACGAAGACGGCATGCTTGTCGATCGCGTAGCCCGCCGTGTGGAGGAGCCCCGGACAGCGCTGGGTCGGGCATTTCCAGACCCACCAGCGGTCTTGCGCATCGAGCGGCGTCGCGCCCGCCTCGATGGTGCCGGCCAGGCCCTCGCGCTCGTTGACGAGGCGATCGATCGTGGCGGCTCGCTCGGCCTCGCTCTCGCTCATGTACGGGTAGTTCTGCGCCACGTTCGAGGTCACCGGGCCCCTCCGACTACGCGCGCTTCGGCGAAGAGATGCCGGTGACGACGTCGTGTGAGCGCTCGCCCGTCACCGGCGACCCGGAGTATCGCACAAGACCGCCGCGTCACCACGCGGCTGGTGGGCCGTCACCACACGGCCGGCAGGCCGTCGCTGCGGGGGTCGGTGGCGGCCGCGAGCGTGCCACCCGCGACCGGTCCGCCGTCCACGAGCTCGATCGCATGCTCATGCCCGACGGCGCTGTCGAACGGGGCTGTGGGGACGAGGACGTGGCCGAGGTCCTGGAGCGTTTCGGCGACACCGGCGGCATGGCGCGGCTCGAGATGCACGTCGACGGGCGGCGCGAGCAGCTCGCGTGGACCGACGAACCAGCGCGGGGCGCCGATCGCGGTCGCGATGTCGACCGCGCCGTCGACGA